>JBGCEN010000473.1:0-3573 GCA_045106435.1 Rhodothermales bacterium | reverse complement strand
TAGTGGTTAGTGGTTAGTGGTTAGTGGTTAGTGGTGATAAATTAATCACAATTTGAGCATTCACTCTATACAATAGACTAGTACTTTGTCAGCGAAGTTATTGAACTTATGCAAGGAAAGGTACGAAAAGCACAAAGAGTACGAGATGTACAAAATTGGAAACTGCGCTTCTTTCGTACACCTCGCGCCACTCATACTCACCGTACCGTATGTTGCTCAATACTTCATTTATTTCGCTGACAGAGTACTAGTTAAAGACAGGCTCTTCACATACGTTCAGGATGACATGATCCATCGTTTTAAATGTGTTTGTACATAGTTCTCTGTAAGGTTGGAACTGCTTGGTACAAGTCCAAAAGGAGACAGGAAAAAAATGGATTCTGATATGTATCCTTTCGCCTCCCCTTCTTCTCGCCAAGTACACACTCAAGTACCCAAATCCAACAAGGGTAATGCGAAGTCTTGAAGGATACAGGAACTAAAACCCGTCCCATGCGAAAGAGGCACTGAAATTGGTATACAGATAACGGTTAAGAAGAGGCGAACTCCTGAACGGTCCGCCTTTTTGTTTGCATAGATTTTTGGTAATTAAGTAATGGCTACACAGCTTCGCAATATCGCAATAGTTGCTCACGTTGATCACGGCAAAACCACCCTGGTTGACGCCATGTTATGGCAGAGCGGTACATTTCGCGCCAATCAGGATATCCAGGAGCGCGTGATGGACTCCATGGATCTCGAACGCGAAAAAGGAATCACGATCATGGCCAAGAATACGGCCGTGGTTTATGAAGACACAAAAATCAATATCATCGACACGCCGGGTCATGCTGACTTTGGTGGCGAAGTGGAACGTACCCTTCGGATGGTTGATGGTATCATGCTTCTTGTAGATGCCGCTGAAGGTCCGCTGCCTCAGACACGATTTGTGTTACAAAAAGCACTTGCGCTTGAACTGCCCGCGATTGTAGTTATCAACAAAATTGACCGGCAAGATGCCCGTGCAGAAGAAGTCCTGAACGAGGTCTATGACCTGTTTATTGACCTGGAAGCATCCGAAGAACAGATAGAGTTTCCTGTCCTTTATGCCGTGGCCAAAGACGGGCAGTGCAAAACAGATATGGCTGAAGAATTAACGGACCTGCGTCCGCTGTTTCAGACCATCATTGACAACGTGCCGGCACCTGTAGGAGACAAGGACGGCTCGCTTCAAGTACTGGTAACCAATGTTCAGCCCGACAAATACCTCGGACCTATTGCTGTAGGGCGTGTTATGCAGGGGGTTATCAAAAACCGTCAGCATGTTATGCTGTGTCGCCGCGATGACGATTTCAAAAAAGCGCAGGTAGCGGCATTATTTGTATATGAAGGATTGAGCAAGGTGGAAGTAGAAGAAGCCGGCCCAGGTTCAGTAATCGCCATTGCCGGCGTAACAGGCATCGGGTTGGGAGAAAGTATTGCAGACGCTGAAGATCCACAGCCACTGCCACCACTTCATGTGGATGAGCCAACCATGTCGATGGAGTTTCGCATCAACGATTCTCCATTCTGTGGCCGCGAAGGTAAGTTTGTGACCTCGCGTAATTTGCGCGATCGGCTTACCAAAGAAGGCGAGACCAATCTCGCCATGCGTATCGAAACGACCGGTACAGCAGATTCATTTCTCGTATTTGGTCGAGGTGAGTTGCAGATGGCGATTCTCATTGAACAGATGCGCCGCGAAGGATTTGAGTTCTCCGTCGGTATGCCGCAGGTAATCATTAAGACCATCGACGATAAAAAATGTGAGCCCTTTGAACTGGCGCTTGTTGACGTGCCTGAAGAGTTCATGGGTGTTGCTGTGCAAAAGTTGGCTGAGCGAAAAGGTGTGATGACCAAAATGGTCAACAATGGATCTGGCCGTGTTCGTCTGGAGTTTTCAATCCCGAGCCGTGGCCTGATCGGATACCGTACAGAATTCCTGACCGACACAAAAGGAACCGGATTACTGACGCACCTTTTTGATGAGTACAAGCCGTGGAGTGGTGCCATCACGCATCGTACATCGGGTGCACTGATCGCTGATCGCCCGGGCAAAGTTACTGGGTATGCCATTATCAACCTTCAAGATCGTGGGCAGCTTTTTGTTGGCCCAACGCAAGAGGTTTATAACGGAATGATCATCGGCGAAAACAGCCGCGACAACGATCTGGATGTCAACATCACAAAAGAGAAAAAGCTTACGAATATGCGTGCTGCATCGGCTGACTCTTTTGAAAAGCTGCTGACACCTCGCAAAATGTCTCTCGAAGAAGCTATTGAGTTCATCCGGGAAGACGAGCTGATTGAAGTTACCCCCACTCAATTCCGCCTCCGCAAGCGCGACCTGGATCCGCACAAACGCAAGAAGCGGATGATGGCGATTGGTTAAGAAAATGCGGTAGCATTTTCTTGATTCGGGTTCAAAGTTCAGGGTTATGACGATTGGACTTTATATACTTCTTGGCGTGGTAGCCGGCGCTGTTGTTCTTGCGTATACGAGAAGACAAAAACCTGAGCATGAATTCCGTCTGCTAGCCCTCGGTCTCGCAATCGCAGCCGTTATCTATGTGGGTTTAGGATTTGTTTGGGGTAATGCATCCTGGGTAGGTATCGAAGCTGCCGGCGTTTTATTCTACACTGCTTTTATATGGCTCGCCTACCGTAAAAACATCATATGGCTTGCTGTTGGATGGTTTTTACACACAGGCTGGGATGTAGCCCTTCACCTCTTTGGTCCCGGCGAACACATCGTGCCGGCATGGTATGCCTTCGCGTGTATTGGATATGATGTACTGATGGCCGGGTATATTTATGTGCGGCGCGAACACTGGCAAAAGCGGTCTTTTGAATAATGAACATCGAACAAGGAATTTCCAATGATGAAGTCGCTATTTACCTTCGACATTGGAAATTTCTTGTTCGATATTCAACTTACTCCATCTCCTTCTTAATTTCTTCCGCATTATTACAATAAACCGCTGCGTTCGCGTGATTCACTGCCGTAGCCATTGAGCACGCTTTTCCGTAGCTGTCTGCTGCTTTTTTCAGCTCTTTATTGGCCTTATAAGCATCTCCCATACTATCGTATACATTTGCAGACTCAGGAAAGTCACGCACATTACGTTCAAGCACAGCGATTGCAGCTTCTAGCTGATTCTGCCCCATCAACGTGTAGCCGGCCTGATTCACAACAGATTCTGGCGTTTTGATATCATAGCCAAACCGCGTCGACAGCGATTCGTAATGGGCATCTACAGCCGCAATGCCTTGTTTGGTGACTAAATTAAAAAAATTGTCGACAGACCATCCTTCATATAACATCTCAAGTCCATCTCTGTAACGAGACACGGTCAACCATCCACGTCATACGACTCGTGCCGGAACAGATAATCTACCGGCGACTCGACAAAGTGGGCGTGATGCTTGAGTTGCGGGTGCTCCAGAAAAGGCTCTGATCCCACAGCAAATGCCATACGGTTACCAGGAAAAACATCTGAATGATCGAAGCGCCACCAACGGGGGACATGGATCATAGCGATCATCGTTCGTACC
>JBGCEN010000472.1:0-11499 GCA_045106435.1 Rhodothermales bacterium | reverse complement strand
TGATAGCCAGGTCCCTCACAGTTTCTTAGTAACAGGAATTGTTTTCAATATCTTACCGTAACTGGCAATTTAGCTTCAGTATCGGTGTCTCTTAAGAATTCGTTACAGCAAGATTCTGATGCAGGTAGTTAACTTTGGTGATAATCTGAGTAGCTGCGTATTTAACTTCTTCATGGGTTGTAAATCTGCCAAAGCTAACACGCAAGGTTGCATAAGCATCTTCGTCGCTGAGTCCCATGGCCTTAAGTACATGACTTGGATTGCCGGCACCAGTTGAACACGCACTGCCCGTAGACATTGCCAAATCACGTAGCTCTGTGACAAGTTTAGCCGAAGCAATACCCGGAAATGCCAAATTGGATACATGCGGCAATCTGGGCGCGCCGGCACCGTTTATTTTCACAAATGGGAGCCCCTCTTGTACTAACTGCTCAAATAGATCTCTCAGTTCCGTAAGTTTTTCGGCCTCAACAACACCTTCATCCAGCGCAATACGCGCTGCAGCACCGAAACCTACGATACCGGGAACGTTGGTTGTGCCGGCGCGCAAGCCTTCTTCCTGTGAACCACCATCTATAAGCGGCACCAGTCTCACCCTTGGATTGCTTTTCCGAACGTATATAGCGCCTATACCTTTGGGGCCATAAAATTTGTGCGCTGTACAGGTAAGTAAATCTACCAAACGCACATCGACAGGGATTTTACCATAAGCTTGTGTGGCGTCTGTCATAAAGAGTATCCCTTTTGACCGAACCAGCTCAGATATTTGTTCAATGGGCTGTATCACGCCAGTTTCGTTATTCGCCCACATCACAGAAACCAAAATGGTCTGGTCTGTAATAGCAGCTTGAAGCTGTTCAAGATCAATCAGCCCCTGGGAATCAACATCCAAAAGCGTAATTTCAGCACCAGATTTCTGGAGGGTTTTGCACGCATTGAGCACCCCTTTGTGCTCTGTCTTTACGGTAATGATATGATTTCCTTTCCTGCCATACGCAGCGGCCACGCCCTTAATTCCCATGTTCAATGATTCGGTTGAACCACCCGTAAAATAAATCTCTGCCGGCTCAGCCCCCATCAACGCAGCCACAGACTCACGAGCCAGTTTTACAGCCTCAGCCGCCGCCCAGCCAAATGCATGCCCCTTGCTTGAGGCATTGCCATAATGCTCGGTAAAAAACGGCACCATTTGATCAACTACGCGGGGATCTACAGGTGTCGTAGCGTTATAATCAAGATAGACAGGGCGTTTCATGGCATTCTCTTTATTGGTTGTCTTCTGTATATACGACTTAATTTGATTTAAGTACCGGTTGTGCGATGTATGTATCGGCAGGTAATTCCAGACATCTCCCACGTCTTAATTACGTTTTTTCCTATCTTTGGCACATCAGGCATGACCCACCTCCCGTTAATCACTCAGGAATATTACGATGAAATCATTTTTACAGTTCAGCTTTTTACTTCTGGGGCTGTTCTTTCTTTTAGAGACAACTGCTACTGCGCAGGTTACGCCGGCCCCCGATCGTGCAGAAGGCGAAGGCCCTTACGAGCGTCTTATTTTACGCGGAGGTATTCTGATTGATGGCACCGGCGCTCCTCCAGTGGGTCCCGTTGATATCGTCGTTGAAAACGACCGTATTGTCCAGGTTAGATCTGTTGGCTATCCCGGTGGACCAGACGGTAATTTGTACAATCAAAACAGACCAGAACCGGGTGATCGTGAACTTGACGTCTCGGGCATGTATATCCTGCCTGGATTTGTAGATATGCACGGTCACACCGGAGGTAGAAGCCAGGGAACGCCGGCTGAATACGTGCTGAAACTATGGATGGCGCACGGAATCACAACCGTCAGAGAACCCGGAAGTGGAAACGGAATCGAATGGACGATTGAGCATCGGGAAAAAAGTGCATCAAGCAAAATTACTGCGCCACGTATTTTTGCATATGCACGGTTCGGAACAGGAACTGACGAGCCGATCATCACACCCGAAGATGCACGGAATTGGGTTCGCGATATAAAAGACAAAGGAGCTGACGGTATTAAATTTGGCGGAGCTGCCCCCGAGTTGCTTAAAGCAGCGCTCGACGAAGCCAGGAAGCTTGGTCTGGGTACAGCCATGCACCATGCACAACTCTACGTAGCCAGGGCCAATGTACTCGACTCAGCCACCTGGGGCCTCACAACAATGGAGCACTGGTATGGATTACCTGAGGCGCTATTTACGGACCGCACCGTTCAAGATTTCCCAACCGATTACAATTATAACAACGAGCAACATCGATTTGGAGAGGCCGGCCGGCTATGGCAGCAAGCAGCGGCGCCATACTCAGACCACTGGAACGCGGTCATGGACTCGCTCATTGAGCTCGACTTCACAATTGTCCCAACCATGACGATCTATGAAGCAAGCCGTGATCTTATGCGGTCGATGCGGTCCGAATGGCATGATGAATACACTCTACCTTCGCTATGGGACTTTTACACACCCAGCCGGCGTGCGCATGGGTCATACTGGTTTTATTGGGGCACGGAAGAAGAGATTGAATGGAAAAATAATTATAAGCTGTGGATGACGTTCCTGAATGAATACAAAAACAGAGGGGGACGCGTAGCAACCGGTAGCGATTCTGGCTTTATTTATAAACTCTACGGGTTTGATTATATCAGAGAGCTGGAATTATTAAGAGAAGCCGGCTTCCATCCATTGGAGGTTATCTGGTCTGCTACACTGAAAGGAGCCGAAGCACTGGGCGCAGCAAATGACATTGGAAGTATTCAGGCAGGTAAAAAAGCTGACTTTGCAATCCTTGAGGAAAATCCACTGCAAAATCTAAAAGTACTCTATGGTACCGGCGCAATTAAGCTAAACGATGAAACAGGGAAAGTCGAGCGGGTAGGAGGGATTAAATACACTATCAAAGATGGCGTGATCTACGATGCCAAGCAATTACTTGAAGACGTAAAGCAAATGGTTAGAGACGCAAAAGAAGAAGCAGGGCTGCCGGCGGATAAACCATTGATAGATCCTTCCAAAACGCCTTAAGACATTACGTCCTTGATGCCGTGCGACTACAAACTTAACAACATCCTTGGCAAGCGTCGTGGGTAACATATCCCTGAAGCTACTTCATAGGGTATTTTACAGATCGCAATAGCGTCTGTATAGTAAACTTAATATTATGAAGTTTACTATACAGACGCTATTGTTTACGCTCTTGCTGATTGCTGGCGAAAACGTTCTCGGTGTACCCACTATCTCAGCCCAACCTGTTGAAGACACAACCGTTGTATGGCGCGGTTACACAAAAAAAGGAGTTGCCCACGTACAATTATTCAACATGCCCGGTAGTACATCGGAACGTAGTACAGCGGAACGCAGCACATCGGAACGATCAACAATTGTGGTAATCAAGGAACTAGCAGATAATCAAGGGCCCTCAACCATTACAGACTTTCCCTATCTAGCCGAACAAGTCGGGAGGTCTTTCCAACTTGACCCTACGAAAGCATTCTGGATTCTTCATTGGGGATCGTTCAGTTTTAAGAACGCACAAAAATCTGACAAGGAATTTTTTCTACGTGCCACCTTCAAACGAACGAAGAATCAACAACTAAGCAGTCCGCAGTGGAGACTTGTAGACAGAGAATACGTTGAAGAATTGACAGATCGGGCCTATAAATAGACAAAAACGAAGGCTTTGGGCTTGCTGACTTGCAAAAGAAAGAAAAGAGGCCGATGTTATATAAATAGGCAAGGCACCGAGATCAAAGTATGCGTGGATGACCCCGGTGCCTAGAACCACTCATCGGAAGACACACAACTCCTTACGGAGTACAATTCAGCAAAGTTACATATCCCCTAAACTTATTTAAGGGGTTTTGCTGATCGATGAGCTTATAACGGTCACATGCTCTCATTTAGTATGTGACCGTTTTTTATGGTGCAAGTCTTTCAAGAATCCACGTTTCATCAGCGCCGGCGCTATACCTTAACCGGTCGTGTAATCGATTAGGTCGGCCCTGCCAAAATTCGATAATTTCAGGCTTCAGACAATATCCTCCCCAATGCGGAGGACGTGGCGGATCAACTTCCGCATATTTTTGCTCGACTTCTTGCAAGGCTTTTTCCAGGTACTGACGATTTTCCACTACCTGACTCTGAGGCGAAGCCCAGGCTCCCAGTCGGCTTCCTTTAGGCCGTGTTGCATAATAAGCATCAGAAACAGCCTCGGGGACACGTGAAACAATACCGTTTACCCGAATCTGTCGCGACAGGGAAGGCCACAAAAATACCATTGCCGCTTGTGGGTTTTCCTTTAACTCCTGGCCTTTACGTCCTTCATAGTTCGTAAAAAACACAAATCCATCAACCGTCACTTCTTTGAGCAACACAATACGAGCAGAGGGCCGGCCCTCTTTTGAGGCTGTTGCCAATGTCAGTGCGTTTGGCTGACTTAACTTTGCTTCAACTGCCTCATCCATCCATCTATTAAACTGAGCAACTGGATCGCGCTGCATGTCTTTCTTTGTCAATCCCTCCCTTTCATAGCCATCTCTTATATCCGCAATATTAACATCAATTGACATTTTGTTTTCCTTTATTCTGATTCAGATCAAATAACGATTTTCTAACCTTTCGACTCTTTTCAAATGTCACACATCGAAACGCTACTCGCTCAATCTGGTTGCGTTGAAGACCCGACTACAGGTGCCGTGGTAGCACCTGTTCATTTCTCAACAACTTTTGTTCGAGATGCAGATGGATCATATCCGCGCGGCTTCAGCTACAGCAGAGAAAACAATCCCACGCGTAGTCTTTTCGAAAAGACACTTGCTGAAATTGAGGGCGGCGTAGCATGCGCGGCTTTTTCATCAGGAATGGCGGCAGTGACAGCAGTATTTCAATCACTAAAACCTGGAGATCATGTTATTTTGCCCGATGATGTATATCACGGTGTTCGGCACGTTGGGCATACAATTTTCAGCAAATGGGGCCTTCAAATTAGTCAGATTGACTTGTCAAACGAACAGCAACTGGCTGATGCGATTAAAGAAAATACCGCGCTGATCTGGATAGAGACCCCTTCTAATCCATTGCTTAAAATCACGGACATAGCGGTAGTTGTACATCATGCAAAAAGCGTAAACGCACAGGTTGTTGTTGACGGAGCCTGGACTACGCCATTGCTTCAGAGGCCCCTTGAACTTGGTGCAGATTTGGTACTTCATTCCGTAACCAAATACCTCGCCGGCCACTCTGACGTACTCGGGGGTGCTATTATTTCACGGGCTAACAATCCATTCTTTGATCAGATAGTTGAGATTCAAAAATCAGCCGGCGCTGTCATGGACCCTTTTAGTGCATGGCTGTCCCTGAGAGGCATGCGCTCCCTTTCTGCCAGAATTCAGTTACAGTGTGCCAATGCCCGAAAATTTGCCTCTTTTCTTGACAGTCATCAGAAAATTGCAAAAGTGCATTACCCTTCCCTGACGAACCATAAAGGACACAAAATTGCTAAAAAACAAATGTCTGATTTTGGCGGGATGCTCTCTTTAGAGGTTGATGGCAGTAGTGCTTTTGCAAAAGCAATCGCAAACAATACAAAGCTTTTTAAACAAGCTACAAGCCTGGGAGGTACAGAGAGTTTAATCGAACACAGAGCTTCCATTGAGGTCCCCCCATCAAAAACGCCTGATACATTACTCCGGCTTTCGATTGGCCTAGAACACATTGATGATTTATTGATGGATCTTGCTCAAGCTATTGATAAGGCTGTAGATGCATAGCATAAGACTGTAGTATATTACGATAACAATTGATACACTTCCTCTCAAAACCGGAGTAGCTTCAACACCAGTAGCCGGCTCCTTATGATATATCGATAAACCACATGAAGCTCCCTTTTTTCCTGGCCAGTCGGTTTGTTGCAGGCGAATCATTTGAGAAAGCGCTTCCAGCCATCAGGGTCATTACAGATAAAGATCTCTTTGTAACGCTGGATCTTCTTGGCGAATACATCAAAGACAAGGAAGTAGCGATACGGGCCAGAGATGCCTATATCCACCTGACAAAGGTCGTCTCAGCGTCTCGTAATTTTGAACAAGAAGCCAATATCTCGATAAAGCTTTCCATGTTAGGGCAAAAAATTGATTATGATTTTTGCCTCACAAATCTCCGCATGTTACTCGCTTCAGCAAAAGAGCACAATGTGTTTGTCCGGCTCGACATGGAAGGATCTGATATAACAGAATCTACCATTTCACTCTTTGAAGCTGTTTATCCGGACTTCCCCGATCATGTAGGTATTGTTCTTCAGGCGTACTTAAAAAGGACAGAAAAAGACATTGATAGGATGTGTGAGCTAAACGCACGCGTACGGATCTGCAAAGGGGCCTATAAAGAGTCAGCTGATATCGCTTACCAAAGCATGGATGACATAAGAGAACGCTTTATGGCTTATGCAATCAAGCTAATACAGCACGCCAGATACCCGGGCATAGCCACCCATGATGATTTACTGATCGATGGCGTTAAGCATTTTGTTCAAGAAAACAATATCGACCCGGGCACCTTTGAATTTCAGATGCTCTATGGTATCAGGCCTGAAACCCAGACGTTAATTAGAAAGGAGGGATATAATCTGCGCGTCTACATTCCTTTTGGAACGGAATGGGTGCCTTATTTCAATCGCCGACTGAGAGAGCGAAAGGAAAACGTGTGGTTTGTTATCCGGAATTTGATTCGGAAATAGCCGGCTCTAGCTGAACAACCTCAATTTGGTTGGTTACAGATCTTACCCCAGAAATGCTTTGAGCTATTCGCAATGCTCTTTGCTTCTCTCGTTCTGAAGTCACGCTGCCAGCAAGTGTTACTTCTCCGTTGGCAGAAGACACTTTAAACTTGTAAGCGCTCAACTCGCTATTCCGAAATAATTTCTTCTCAACCTGAGCAACGAGCGTTAAATCCTGCAGCTTTTGCGCAACGGTTAGCGACATCTCGAGCGTATCCGCCGGCACTATTTTTCTAGCCACATCCTCGGCAGACACAGATCCGTCCACAGCCCCTGATCGCAAGGACTGAGCCGACGGCATAGGGGCAACCTGACTTCTTTCAAATGCCTGGCCAGTTTCAGTTGAATCAATAAGCCAGGCATCTGCCGCAAAAGCAAGGACGCCGAAAAATATGATGGTAATTGCGAGAGGCTTTGCCTGCATACTACTTAAGCAGGATAACAATGTGAAAAATATAGCTTGTACCTTCCAAAGGCACTAAGCCAGATTGTACGAATCTTCTTGATTTAAAGCATATAATATGCTTTAAGCAGCCCAGGCAGTACTTTACACTGCGCTTTCAGCCAACTCTTTTACACCATGCTCAGCAAGCCAGCGTTCTGCATCAATCGCAGCCATACATCCCGTACCAGCAGCAGTAATGGCCTGGCGGTACACATGGTCCTGCGCATCTCCGCAAGCAAAAACACCTGGAATACTTGTATAGGTTGAATCAGGCTGTGATTTAATATAACCCAATTCGTCTGTTTCAAGCCAGTCTTTAAACACATCGGTGTTTGGTTTGTGGCCAATTGCAACAAACATAGCGCCTACCGCCAACTCACTTACATCTCCCGTTTGACGGTTACGAATTTGAATGCCGGTAACCTCTTTCTCTCCTCTTACATCGAGTACTTCTGTATTCCATACCATCTCGATCTTGTCATGCGCAAGCACACGTTCCTGCATGATCTTTGAAGCTCTCAGAGTATCTCTGCGATGTATAACATAAACTTTGGAAGCAAATCTTGTTAGAAACATGGCTTCTTCCATCGCTGTGTCACCCCCTCCGACAACCGCTACGTCGACCCCTCTAAAAAAGGCACCGTCACACGTGGCACAAGCTGAAACGCCGTAGCCTAACAGTTTAGACTCGTTTTCAATACCGAGATATTTGGCAGAAGCACCAGTTGCTATGATTACTGACTGAGCCACAAAAGGTGTTTCCTCATCGATCAACATTCGAAACGGTCGTGAGGAAAGATCAATATCTGTAACCATCCCATAGCGCAAGTCTGCACCAAAACGCGAAGCCTGTTTATCAAACAACTCCATCATCTCCGGCCCCATAATACCATCTGGGAAACCTGGGTAGTTTTCAACGTCCGTTGTCGTAATTAACTGACCACCGGGCTGAATACCCTGATACACGATAGGACTCAAATTTGAGCGGGCGGCATACAAAGCTGCTGTCAAGCCGGCAGGGCCTGAACCAATTATTACTACATCGGTTTTTTCAGCGCTAGAAAAATCAAAATTATCAAATTTGGAAAGATCCATATCTGGTATCCTGGTAAATTTACTACGTTTAAGCTTGTTGTTAGATATAAAAGCCAATCGCTGATATACCAAAACCGGAAAAGGCTTGCTACATTATTGCAGCAGCAAACCTCTTCCGGCAATCTTTTACCTATTACAAACCTACTTTTAAAGTAGAACCTTCAACAGGTATTTAATATTATGCTGGTTGAGCCATCAGGGCTTCAAGTTTGTCTGCTAGCACTTTCTTTGAAGCAGCACCAACAACCTGATCAACCACCTGCCCATCTTTGAAGAACAGGAGCGTTGGAATCGAACGAATTCCGAAACCCATAGGTGTTTCCGGGTTGTGATCTACGTCCATTTTAGCAATTTTTGCACGGCCTTCAAATTCGCCGGCCAGCTGCTCAATCATAGGTGCTATCATGCGACAAGGGCCACACCATGTTGCCCAAAAATCGACGAGTACGGGAGCATCTGACTGTAAGACCTCCGCTTGGAAGTTATCGTCTGTCAGTGTTACGTATTTGGCATTGTCTCCCATGAAATTAAGCCTCCAATGTATATATAATGTTGTATTTCTTATTTGTACAAGACGCTCAACAAAAACGTCGATTAATTGGTTTCTGAACGCGCAAAATTGTTACAGTAGGTTCAGAATAACTCAATAATACGCGTTTTTACTGTGATAAACTTCTATGCGCCGGCCATCATATCAGGGATAGCAGTTTCATATGGGGTATTAAGTGTCTCGTGCGACAATTCAATAATCGCGCGTTTGTTGTATTTAACACGTAGCCCGCCTGAATTCACAACCCCTAATTTATGCGCACTAACTGCCATTGCAGATAACATACCAGCAACTTCAGGCGCATCCTCTTTAGAGACAGTAAATAGTATTCTGGACTGAGCTTCTCCAAACAGCACCGCGTCAAGTCGAATGGAAGGATCGACCTCTAATGCAACAGAGGCGCCCAATCCCTCTGAAAAGATCACATTTTCTGCCAGACATGTGGCCAAACCGCCGTCAGATATATCGTGTGCACTCTTGACAACTTTTTTCTCTATGAGTTTGAGAAGTGCGTTTTGAACGGCAACTTCTTCCGCTAAATCAAAGTGCGGTGCATCACCTTCAGTCTTCTTGTGGATCCAGGACAGATATTCTGAGCCACCGATATCGTTTTTATGCATCCAGCCATCCGGTGTCAATAAAAAGATGATATCTCCTTCATTTTTAAAGGTTGCCGTAACATGATTATCAATATTATCAATCAATCCCAGCATACCGATCGTTGGCGTTGGAAAAACTGCGCCTTCTGGATTCTCATTATAAAAGGAGACATTGCCCCCAGTTACGGGCGTGTTAAACGCACGACAGGCATCTCCCATGCCACCAACTGCTTCTTTAAATACCCAATAAACATCTGGCTTATATGGGTTGCCAAAATTGAGGCAATTTGTGATAGCTAGCGGCTTTCCTCCAACACAGACAACATTTCGCGCTGCTTCAGCGACTGCTATTTGTCCCCCTTTTCGAGGATTCAGATACACGTATCTGCCATTGCAATCCGTTTTGACGGCCAATCCTTTTTCGGTCCCTTTAATTCGCACAACCGCAGCATCGCTGGCACCAGGCCCTACCACTGTATTTGTTCTTACCAAACTGTCATATTGCTCAAAGACCCAACGTTTTGAGGCGATGTTTGGAGAACCAAGCAGCGTTGTTAATGTGCTAGCAGCTTTATCCTCATCCAGGTCAGTAATCTGTGCAAAATCAAAACCCTGAGTGGCTTCAAGATAGCCAGGTTTTGTAGTCTCCCGGGTATAGACAGGTGCTCCACCTCCGAGAACAAGGTGCTGACCCGGCACATCTGCTACCAATTCTCCATGCCAATAAACTTTGACACGCTCTTCATCGGTGACGTGACCAATCTGTACAGCATGCAGGTCCCATTTTTCAAAAACTGCTTCTAATTCTTTAGCCGATTTACTTTCGCAAACAACCAGCATCCTTTCCTGGCTTTCAGAAAGCATGATTTCATACGGCGTCATGCCGGCCTCACGGATGGGTACATTTTCAAGATGTAACACCATTCCACAGTTACCCTTGGCACTCATTTCACAAGAAGAGCATGTAATACCTGCAGCTCCCATGTCTTGCATACCAACAAGCAAGTTTTTTTGAATGATCTCGAGAGAGGCCTCTAGTAATAATTTCTCAGTGAAAGGATCACCAACCTGAACGCTCGGGCGCTTTGCTTCACTTTCTTCAGATATTTCTTCTGAAGCAAAAGTGGCCCCGTGAATTCCATCTCGCCCAGTTGCTGATCCAACAATATATACCAGATTCCCATTTCCTTCTGCAATAGCTGAAACGGTTTCACCAACTTTTACAATGCCTACGCTCATTGCGTTTACAAGGGGATTGCCTTCGTATGAAGCATCAAAATAAATTTCGCCTCCAACTGTAGGTACCCCAAAGGAGTTACCATAGTCGCCAATACCTCTCACTACACCATCGAGAAGATACCGTACGCGGGGTTCTGACAATGAGCCAAAGCGAAGTGAATTTAGCGAACAAATAGGCCGAGCACCCATCGTGAAGATATCACGCTGAATACCACCCACCCCTGTGGCAGCTCCTTGATAGGGTTCAACTGCAGATGGATGATTATGTGACTCTATTTTGAATGCAACAGCGAGCCCATCTCCGACATCCACAAGTCCTGCATTTTCTTCTCCGGCTTCGACCAACAGGCATTCGCCATCCCGGGGCAATTTCTTTAATTCAGTAATTGAATTTTTGTATGAGCAGTGCTCACTCCACATTACAGAATATATGCCAAGCTCAACGAAGGAAGGTGTTCGTCCTAATTCATCTACTACCCAACGGTATTCTTCTTCGGTCAATCCGTGGTCTTTTGCCAGGGCTAGATTTACTTCTGGTTCCTGCGGCTTCATAACAGGCATATCTATTGGGCGTAATTCTTCTGGTTAATTTGTCGCCCCAAAATACAAAACCCGCAAGACCTGATTCGTGTTGCTCAAGAGAAGGGTTTGTCAATTCTTCAGTTTACTAGAAGAAAGATTAGGGCCTGTGGACTATTAACTTGCAAAATGCATTTCGCGTCCTTTTTGCCCATTTCTGCGTTCCTTTTTGCGCCCGATGCGCTGCATCGAAC
>JBGCEN010000471.1:0-13115 GCA_045106435.1 Rhodothermales bacterium | reverse complement strand
GCACGTCCAAAGCGTTGTTCAGCCATGAGGCCTAAGATCCAGTAGTCGTTTGTATGTGTTCCTCTTCTAGTCCTTTGTTCAGGTAATGCCAGTTCCTGTGAGCTTGTATAGTAGGCCTCTAGGCCAATACGCGTCTTTCCGTGCTGTTCGTAAACGAGTACCGTATAGGTTTTGTGGGTAGGTGTTAACGGAAGTGTGTTGCTTATGCCATCGTATTTTCTTTGTGCATTTAGATAGACATAGCCTAGAAAAAGCTTCATGTCACCCAGGGAAAACTTTACATTGGTTTCCAAAGCACGCGTGCGAATGGTTCCGTCTGCGTTGCGGTAACTTAGGGTGCCGGTTTCGTCTGGAATTTGGGGGACAAGCGGGTTTTGCAGGTTTGTGAAGTAAAATGCCTGGTTGAGCGACATCGTTAGCCGGTCAAAAAGAATTGTGCGGTAGTTGAAATCCATGCTGCCGCCTTGCGAAGTCTCTGCATCAATATCGTTGCCCAGGGGAAGCACATCTCGAAAGGTCCGTTCTTCCGAAGGTTCAAGGAAGACACTTGGCGCTTTGTACCCTAAACCTCCACCGAAGCGCATGGTCAAGGCGTCGTTTGCTTTAAATAGCAGAGACGCTTTGGGTAATACAAAAAGGCCAAATTCATTGTGATATTCAGCACGCAAGCCTGTCTCCACAACGACGTGCTCAGATACATCCCAGGAGTCCTGTGCAAACGCGCCGGCGCTTGCGTAGGTATAGTCACGCAGTTGTACATCATCTCCTGCGTCTTCCCGAAAGGCATCGGAGCGCAAATCAACACCGAGTACAACGTCGTGGTTTTCTTTTGCCAAAAGCAGAGAAGCTTCAGAGTACGTCGCTAATTGCCTGCCATCGAAGCGGTATCCAGGCACTTCAATCGCTCGGTCGAAATGGCTCACACTGTTTTTGAGGATGAAGTGGCCGCCGTTTTGCAGTTCGTGATTAAGCCGGCCCTGTGAGGTCAGTCGCGTTGATTCATTTCGTTCAACAAAAATTTGTTCACCGGATGGTCCATCTTTAATCGCATCGATGTCTCCTCCATCCCGTTCTTCAAAGGTGCCCGTTAGGCCAAAAGAAATCGTGGTCCGCTCGATGGGGTAGAAGTACAGTTTGGGGTTGAGCGATAGCCGGCGGCTCTTGGGTAAATTGGAGAATAAATCATCGTCCGGGTCATACACTTGCTGGAGGTTTCCAGCGGCGAGGAAGGTGATGCCTGTTTTTTCACCGCGTGCTGTGTAAAAGCTGCCAATATCGAGTCCGCCGGCAGATGTGCCATTGGCAAGCAGATTCAGCTCGGGCGCTTCTGTGGGTTGCTTTGATACCAGGTTGACGAGACCGGCAATGGCGTCACCGCCATAGAGGGTAGAAGAAGGACCTTTGATTATTTCCACCTGCATGAGGTCGAGTGGCGGTATTTGCAGCAGAGAAAGTCCCCCTGAAAATCCGCCATACAACGGAAAGCCATCTTTCAGAAGTTGGGTGTACCTGCC
Source organism: Rhodothermales bacterium (assembly GCA_045106435.1). Taxonomy (GTDB): domain Bacteria; phylum Bacteroidota; class Rhodothermia; order Rhodothermales; family JAHQVL01; genus JBCCIM01. The sequence goes on along the minus strand of JBGCEN010000471.1, from coordinate 11,601 downwards.
GTCGAGCCCTTGAATGCGAATGGATGCGCCTCCGGATACCGCAGATGTTTGCTGCACAGTAATGCCGGGTGACTCATTGAGCAACATGGTGATGTTCGACGGCTCCATCGAGATTTTTTCATCGATTTCCTCGCCGGCGATGGTCTCCACCCGCGTTGGGCTGTCTGCAATGGTGCGGCTTGTTCTGGTGGCCATGACGGCGATCTCTTCGAGCTCTTCATGTCCCTTCTCAAGCAGCACAAGGTCCGGTTGATCAGCATTGGGTAGCGGGAAAAGCAGTGTCCGTTGCGTAGACTCAAACCCAATGAAGGAGAAAACGATGGTTTGCTCGCCGGTCGGTATGCCTGTGATTTCTACTTGACCTTCTGCGTTGGATACTGTGCCTATAGTGGTGCCTTCTACGATGACGTTAACGCCGGCCAATGGCTCTCTTTCATGTTCATCCTGTACCACCGCGCGGTATGTGTGTTGCCCATAAGCAGATGGTACAAAAAGGATTGTAAAGGCCAGAAGAAAAAGAATGGGGGAATGCCTGTAGATCATGGAGATAAGATGGCAGTAATCGGGTGCTTATTGGGCTGGGAGAAAATCCTTTGCTGCCGCCTGTTACGCTTGAAAACAGGAGTTATTCCACTATGATTGTTAAATAACGATTGGACTTGAAGATGTGCGTATTTATGCGCTGCCGAGATAACGACAGACCAGAATTATAAGTAAAACCACTACGTCGTAAAGATCATCTTGATATTAGAGCGCAATATCTTTCACCCCATCACCCCATCACCCCATCAAATACAGTGCTATCGCTTCGCTAAAGGGGCTTTGGCAATGGCTGCAGCAAGCAATTCGGAGCGGATGGGCTTAGTGACAAAATCGTTCATGCCGGCTTCAAAGCAGTTTCTTTTGTCTTGCTCTGTCACATTAGCGGTAACTGCAATAATGTAGGGCTCATTGGGTCCCTTTAAATTGCGCAGTGCACGCGTGGCAACAATACCATCCATAACAGGCATCTGGATATCCATCAGCACAAGATCGTAGTGTTTCTTTTTGAATGCTTCAACTGCTTCTTCGCCATTATTCGCAGTATCAGCTTTGAGGCCATGCTGTGCGAGAATACGGAGTGCCACTTTTTGATTAATCAGGTTATCCTCAACCAGCAAAATATCAGGTTTTTGCGGTTTCTCTTGGGATTCTGTATTTGCATTGACATCAGCTCCTGCGCCGTCTTTTTGGCTAACAACGCTATCCCCGAAAAAGACGGGATGTGTATTTTCTTGGAAATGCGAGTCTAAGGGTGATATGTCAAAGGCAGAGAGCAATGGAATTACCTTGTGATCTAATATATAGGCATAGGCGTAAATACAGAGATTTTTGTAGAGATAACATGTCCCTGTCTGATGATTATCAACCAAAAATGTGCAGGCTTTAATTCTAGCCTCGAATCTTAACATACCAGGCATAAGGCGCAGGCTAAATAGTGTCACAGATAAGCTGCCGCTTGATCTGTGACACGTTCCGGGTTTAGGGTTCGAAGTTTAGCGTTCTTGTGTACAAACCTCTGTATTGCGACCGATGCGTTGTTTCAAATCCAAAAGCTATCGAATCTCTTCATTCTTGCCAGTAGGCCACACGGCTTAAAACCAAAAGGGTAAGCCAGAAAGATTATTGAAGTCTTTCTGGCTTACCCTGGATTATTATCTGTTTAATAAAAACCCGAAACGTTGAACCCTAAACCCGGAACGAGTGACGGATAAAGCGACAGCGTATCCGTCACTCCACTTAGACTTCAACGATGCCAAACATGGAGCCATCCGGGCCGGCGAGGACAGAGAAGTGTACGTTGGTTGGTTCTTCGATTTTTGTAGGTGGCACGTAGATCGATCCGCCCAATGCTTTGGCCTCGCTGGCAACTTTGGGTACGTCGGATACAGCTACGTAGGGCAACCAGTTAGACGCAGCTTCTTTGCCGGCTTTTGCCGGCATCTGTATAGCGCCGGCGACAGCTCTGCTTTCTGGTGAGCGGTCGTCATTTTCATGCCTCTTTGTGTTAAACATCCAATATGTACCGCTTTCCTCCAGATCCATACTGTCCAAATCCCAGTTCATGATCTCCATATAAAAGGGTTTGGCTTTTTCGATATCCGTGCTCATTAATTCGTGCCAGGTGAATAGCCCAACCCGCGGAGCCGGCGGTTCGTACGCTTCGTCGTTATCTTTATAGGGAGAAAAGTAAGCGCCTGTCGGATCTGAGGCTACTGCTGTGCGGCCAATGTTGGGAATATCAAAGGGATCATAGGGGACATCGCCGCCAAGTGCTTTTATTTTGGCACATGCGGCATCAACATCAGCCACACTGATATAAGAAATCCAGTGAGAAGGGTTTCCGTACGATGGATCCATAGGCACAACACCTCCAAGGGTTGTATCCTCCGACTTGAACATCGTATAGTTGCCGATGGGTTTTCCCATGTCAACAACTTCAAGGTCCCACTCAAAAAGGCGTTGGTAAAATGAGGTGGCGGCCTTGTGATCGGTAGACATCAGATCATGCCAGACAAACTGTCCTGTATTCATCTTTGCTGCTATGATTTTTCCCGGTTCTGTACTTTTTGTAGACATAGGCGAATTGTGGTTTGGTCGAGTGTGTGGTTTCTACATGTAGTATGGTAAAGTATATTGTAGATATGTGCAATATATGTGAGTCATTGTTTGTAGATAATTAGTGCCCCATGTTTCATGGACTGGATATTGATTGAATAAGAAACTAATATGACAAGGCCACGTCTTCTGGCTTCGTCAAAAGGTGTGCAGTAAGCGCTTGTTAAGGTTAACGATTATTCTGATACAGACTTGTACTATAAAGATAGAATTATTTGGATAACGGGGGCTTCCTCGGGGATAGGCGCTGCGCTCGCGCGGGAGCTGAGCCGGCAAGGTTCAACCCTTATTCTTTCAGCAAGAAATACAAAGAAACTCGAAGAAGTTCGCCAAACCCTGACGGATCCCGCTCGCCATGAAGTGCTTCCTCTGGATTTGACGAATACGGATTCATTGGAAGACATCGTAGCAGAAGCGGTTGGATACTATGGTCGTGTTGATTTTCTGTTTAACAACGGGGGCGTGAGTCAGCGCGCTCTGGCGATCGATACACCGATTGATGTTGATCGGAAATTGATGGAGACGAATTACTTGGGGCCGGTTGCATTAACCAAGGCATTGCTGCCATCAATGCTTTCCCTTAAAAAAGGCCACATCGTTGTCATAAGCAGCCTGACAGGCAAGTTTGGTACGCCATTACGCTCAGGATATGCCGCATCGAAACATGCCTTGCACGGCTTCTTTGATGCACTGCGTGCAGAAATGTGGAGGGAAGGGATTGCTGTTACGTTAATCTGTCCAGGCTATGTAAAGACAGATATTTCGTTAAATGCGATGACGGCAGATGGTTCGCCTCAGGGCACAATGGACAAAGGGCAGGAAAACGGTATGCTACCCGAGCAGTTGGCCAAGAAAATTCTTCGTGCCGTTGAGGCAGGGAAGAATGAGGTGTATATCGGCGGGTATGAAAAGATTGGTGTTTACATAAAACGATTTTTGCCAGATATATTCAGTCGCATGATTCGCGGGGCGAGTACGACGGGATAGCTTGACCAAACAGCTTGATCAAACAGCTTGATCAAACAGTGTGACTGAGGGCATGCTGGACATTCCTTGTTCAGTGTTCGATATTCAAGTCCTGGTTATAAAGAAATAAGTTGAACCAAGTTCATAATAAAATAAGGTAGAATTCATGCGTCCCCCCACTGTACGTACTGCTGCCGTAGTATCACTGATGCTATTCCTATTCGCGGGTTGTGATACACAGCCGGCAACTGAGGCACCGCCCAATCTGCTCTTTATCATCACTGATGACCAGCGGTTTGACATGATGGGAAACATGAACCCGGCGCTTCACACACCGAGTATGGATTGGCTCGCTGAAAACGGTGTCAGGTTCGAGAATGCGTTTGTGACCACGCCTATTTGCGCGGCCAGTCGGGCGAGTTTGCTCACAGGCGTTGTTGAGCGGACCCATCGATTTACCTTTATTACACCTGCACTTGCTGAAGAGTTTACAGAGGCCAGTTATCCGGCTGTATTGCGTAAGGCGGGCTATCGCACGTCGCACATCGGGAAATTCGGGGTGAAGGTAACCGAAGGGGCGATTGATACCATGTTTACGGTATTTAAAGAACTGAATCGTAATCCCTATTTCAAGCCGCAAGAGGATGGTACAGAGCGGCATCTAACGGATATCACAGCCGATCATGCCATTGATTTTTTGGAGGAAAGCGCGGGCTCTTCATCGCCAGGCGAGGCCCAGCCCTTTGCGCTTACACTCAGCTTTAACGCTCCGCATGCAGAGGACAGCGATGAGCGGCAATACATTTGGCCGGCAGCGATGGATACATTCTATCAATCACTGGACATTCCCGATCCGCCGCTTGCAGCGCCGGCGTTTCACGAAGCCCTCCCTGAGTTCTTGCGCAATCCTGAAATCAACATGAACCGGTACCGCTGGTTTTGGCGATTCGACACGCCGGAGAAAGCCAAAGAAATGACAAAGGGATATTACCGGATGATCAGCGGTGTAGATGCTGCATTGGAGCGGGTTTTTGATCGGTTGGATGCGTTGGGACTTGCCGAGAATACTGTGATCGTTTTGATGGGCGACAATGGATATTACCTGGGCGAGCGAGGATATGCCGGCAAGTGGCTCTCTCACGAGCCATCGATTCGTGTGCCGCTGTTGGTTTACGATCCCAGGCATCCGGAATATGCTGGTAAGCGGCCAACTGCCATGTCGCTAAACATTGATGTGGCCCCAACGTTACTGGATTTGGCTGGTCTCGAAGTGCCGGCGAGTATGCAAGGTGAAAGCCTGATGCCCGTTATTCAAAATGGCCCCGATGCAACCTGGCGCAATGACTTCTTTATTGAGCATTTGATGGATCACAAACAGATTGTGAAGCATGAGGGTGTAAGAGGTGTTCAGTATAAATATGCACGATATTTTGAGCTGGAACCCGTTTATGAGGAGTTGTATGATTTCGTGAACGATCCGTTTGAGCAAGAGAATTTGGCGGGCAATGCAGCTTTCAGTGAGGTGCTGGACCAGATGCGCGAGCGCACAGATGCTCTGCGAGATACATATGGAGGCCCGTACCAACCCCATACAGAAGCGCCGGCGATGTTACCCTAGGCTGTGTACGGTGGAAAAAATCGACTTCCCCCCCAAAAAAAACTGACAACTGAATACCGCCAACTGAAAACTATAAAACTACTGCTTCACATAGCGTTTGTCTATGGCGGGTAGATCGTGAAATGTAGTGATCAGTTGCGAGTATGCATAGCTGGAGCGGGTTTTTCCAGACCAGGTTGCTACATACCAATCGTTCTCCTCAGATGAAACGTTTTGGCTGGCGGCGGAAAAGGTGGATTCTTCCACGTCGGATGACCATGTGCCTATAGCCTCCATGTGAGATCCCAGCTCATGGGGGCTGATACGCAATTTGATTTTCATCCGGGTCCGTTGTCCTATTTCTGCGCTCGTGGTCTCTATAGTGCGCGAGAGTTCATTGGCCGACTCAATGGAAAAACCTTGTGCCGGAAGCCATTCTTGCAGGGTTTCGAAGAGCTCTTCTACAGATTGCTCAGATGTCACATCAACCCGGTTTGCTTTCTCGGGAATTGTGCCGTCAAATCCGTCAGGTAAATTGACCGAGATTGCGCAGCCGGCGAGGAACAGGGTTGTGCAAATAAATGCACAGATTTTGGTGGTAATATGCATGCTGATGGGTGCTTTTTTCTTCAATATCAGATATTAAGGTTCTGCATCAACAAGATCCAATAGCTTACCTGGTTTTAACAAAACAAGATTGAATCAGTTTTGTCCGATTTGCACCTGAAAATCGTCCGATATATCCAGGATACGAGGGCGTATCCTGTGAGTCGTCAATCTCTCGATCGTGAATAATACCGGGTGAGCTGTATGCGTATTCAACAAACACAGCTTTCGGGCCAGTGACATGCTTTTCGAGAACTACGAAATTGACGGAAATTGTTGAGATACACTTAAACTGCAATTCAGATATGTCGAAATCAATTTACGTTTTCTTTTTGATCGTTGGATTTATAATTACTGGTTGTGATGCAAACAGCATTACAGAAGAGGAGTCCCCTGTAGCGCCTGCTGCCTTGGGGGGAGATCATGCATATAAAAAGAACCAGGACTGCGGATGTCGCAATATAGAAGCAGAACTTCTTGTAACGCTGAACCCCGAAACTTTAGTGACGGAAGGCACAATACGGGGGGATATCAATGGTTCTGTTGGATTAATTGCCGATCCATCGTCGATTGCGCCTGTTTCTGGGGACTTGTATCCTCCCCTGGAGCCTCAAACGGTTGTATTCATGGGGCAGGCGACGCTTGCGACCCAAAGGGGTGATCTTATGATTCGGGTTGCGGGGGTATCCGAATCCGTCGCAGGTGGTGTGTCTGCACAGTTCGGGAAAATCACAGGCGGTACGGGCAGATACAGTAACGCAACCGGTACCTTCTTTTTTGCTGCAGAGAATCTCAGAGAATCGGGCCTAACTTCTCGACTCGATATGGAAGGGCAGATTTGTTACATGCCTAAATCGTGCGAATAAAATCACGTTGTATTATCTTGAGAGAAGGCTATTCATAACAAGGATGGGTAGCCTTCTCTGCGTTTTTTAATGTGACCTATGGGATGTTTCTGTGTAGGTTGACATAGAGTTGGTGCCTTCTATAGCGGTCACATCCCATGAATGCCGAATGGACAGTTTTCGGATAACGCCTCCCCCCACAACTTATTAACTAACTGTTTTATGTCCCATTCAAGCCGCTCAGGAGAGTTTAGTTACTCAATCGCTGACTTGATGAAAGGAAAATGGAAACATGGGGTTTCATTAGTATTTCTGCTTTTTTCGGTTCATATATTTGTGGCCTCTTCCCAGGCCCAGGAGTATTCTTTCGAGCGTGTCTCTACGCCCTCTGATAATATTGCGGATCTGGCACAAGACCACATGGGGTTTCTCTGGATGGCCGGCGCAGGTCTGCATCGGTATGATGGGTATGAGTATGTGACATTTCGTCACGACCCTGAAGACTCGACCAGCCTCACCAGTAATAGCATCTCGAATCTACTTGTTGATAAAGAAGGTGTTTTGTGGGTTGCTGTAGAAGGAGAGCATGGCGGGTTACATCAGTTTCATCCGGAATCTCAATCGTTCACAAGATATCAGCATGATCCTTCTGATTCCCAAAGTCTTAGCAGTAATGACTTGTTCTTCTTGTATGAAGATCGGGATGGTATCCTGTGGGTAGGGACAAGAGATGGACAACTCGATAGATTTAATCGATCGAACAAGACATTTTCTTCATTCCAGGTGCCGGGTTCAACCGGCATCATTGAACACATAATCGAGGATACTTCCGGGACGCTATGGATTGGGACCGCGAATGGCTTGTTCACTTTTAACAAGCAGTACGAGCAATTCACAAGAAGAAATCTTGCCGAGATAGAGTCTGTTTTTGCGATTCATGCGGACCGCGAAGGCATTTTGTGGATTGGATCAAGCGCGAATACATTGTTTCGGTATGACCCAGCGTCAGATGGTGTTACCAGATATGCTGTTCCCGGAGTAAAGGAGGATTCCCACGTTGAGGATATATACGAAGATCAATTCGGAAACTTGTGGATTGCGACCTGGGGGAGTGGATTGTTTCGCTTCGATCGGGACATGAAAACGTTTATAAATGATCTGTCTGGTTCTGGAAAACAGGAAGATTTCATTTCAGGGGTGGTTTATCGATTGTTTGAAGACAAACACGGTACCCTATGGGCATGCTTTATTGAAGCGGAGGCTATGGACCGAAAATATGGCGGACTTTTTAAGAGTTTTAGATCGCCGGCTCCCTTTACGGTCTACCAGCACAATCCCGATGACCTTGCAAGCATTCGAGAGAATAGACGAATAATAGACTTTCAACGTGATCATAATGGCTCTCTGTGGGTCGCAACCCTGGGCGGAGGAATCAATGTCTTTGATCCGCGATTGAAAAAGTTCTCTCATCATAACGCACAACCGGGTACACCGGATAGCCTTCAAACCGATGATATTTCTACCTTACTTCAGGATCGGCAAGGCATTTGGTGGGTAGGGGGTTTTTATCCAGGATTGCATCGGTATGACCCCATAAGAAACGTTTTTACAGACAAAGACTTCCATCTTGATAAAGTAAATGAGGTAATTGAGTCGGGCGTCATATCGCTTTATGAGGATCGCCAGGGTATTCTTTGGATTGGCACATGGAGAAGCGGATTGATCCGGTTTGATCCCGGAAATGGTAGTATTACGCGCTACAATCCAACTCCCGGGAAGCCTACCCAACAAGCTGATATTGTATACGCTATCAAGGAAGATCGTCAGGGTAATTTATGGATTGGTACCCAGGCTCGAGGTGTTGAATTGCGTACCGGGTCGTTGAAAAGATTTGACCGTGAAACGGGTACGTTTGAGCAATTTAGTGAATTCGGCGCAAGTTCAGCATTTGAAGACAGCGCCGGCAACATTTGGGTGCTTTCCCTTTCTACCGGGCTTTCAAAGTGGGATGTTGAATCGAATGCATATGTCAGATATTCACAGGAAAATGGATTACCCAACAATCAAATAATATGTGTCGTTGAGGATGCCAAAGAGCACCTGTGGATTTCATCTCCTGGAGGTTTATCCCGGTTGAATCATGTAACCGGTGCGACCTACTACATACCGTTTGAAAGACTGCCGCAGGACTTTGCGTTTGCTGCCAGTGCCAACGCGTGTATTCGTGATGATCAAGGGACCCTGTATTTTGGGGGGGGCACGGGTATTTTGTCTTTTCATCCAGACGATTTCTATTCGAATAAAGGCGCACCTGATGTTGCTTTGCTGGGTTTTCAGGTGGGTGATGAAATAATCGATTTTGGAGAGAGCAGACTCTTAACCCATCCAATCGAGATGACAGAAGCAGTTGAGCTTTCACATCATCAAAACAATTTTGCGATCAAATATGCCGGCCTTCATTTCGAAAACCCATCTCGCAATGCATATCGGTACAAGCTTGAACCGTATAACGATGACTGGATCGAAGCAGGTGCAGAGCGTTGGGCAAGATTCTTTCAGATGCCGGCTGGAGAATATATCTTTCGTGTACAAGCTGCCAACCCTGAAGGGCTTTGGAACGAAGATGGTGCCGAAATTGCCATCACCGTAATGTCCCCGTGGTGGCTCCGGCGTTGGGCATACATCTTTTACGGTATTATGCTGATCGGTGGGCTACTAATTGCCAACCGTTTTCAGCGACAGCGGCTGGTTCGTCGAGAACGCGAGCAAGTGCGCGTCGAGATGGCAGAACTTGAATCACGGACTGCTAATGAACGCGCCGAAATGGCCGAGCATCTTGAAGAGGTTAAGTCGCAATTTTTTGTAAATTTGTCGCACGAATTTCGTACACCGCTTACGCTTATCCTTGGACCCCTTCGGGATGCGCTCGGCGGCGTTTATGGAAATCTGGAGGGCCAGTTGCAGCACCAGCTCCAGATAATGCAGCGTAACGGAGACCGATTGTTGCGACTCATCAATCAACTCCTCGATTTCGAAAAACTACAAGCCGGCGGTCTGTATCTCCAGGCCCGATCAGGCGATCTTGTTTCCTTTACCCGTGCTCTTATCCTTTCTTTTGTATCGCGCGCGGAGCGAGAGAAGAAAACGCTCACGTTTGATGCTACACAAGTTGAACTGACCGCATATTTTGATCACGCGAAGCTGGAAAAAGTGATATTCAACTTGCTGGCAAATGCGTTTGATTTTAGCGAATCAGGTGCATCGATACAGGTACGTGTAGACGTACATGAAGCAACTGCGCGAATACAAGTCGAGGACACGGGATATGGTATTGCTGCTTCTCAGCTTGAACGAATCTTCGACCGGTTTTACCAGGTGGACACCTCCTCAACCCGTCAGCATGAGGGCAATGGGATTGGGCTCTCTCTGGCGAAAGATCTTGTAACGTTACACCATGGGCATATCAAAGCGGATAGCCAGGAAGGGGAAGGTAGCATCTTTACCGTGTTACTACCGTTAGGTCGTGCCCATCTGCGAGATAACGAGGTAATGGAAGAAGAGCAAGTGGAAGACAATGAAAAAATTAGCGAGCACATCAACGCGTCTTCTATAGAAAAGCTGAGTGTTCCGGTCTCAGCGTCAGAAGCGGGTAAACCCGCTACAATTTTAATCGTAGAAGATAATGACGATCTGCGGGATTATTTGAAGACGCATCTGGCAGACTATAGAATTGTCGAGGCAGAGAATGGAGAGCAAGGCTTGCAATCGGCGCTAAATATTCTTCCAGACCTGGTGATTAGCGATGTGATGATGCCTATAATGGATGGAATTGCTTTGTGTAAAGCGTTACGAAATAACGAAAAGACGCAGGATATTCCAGTGATTCTCTTGACAGCAAAAGCAACCGAAAGGCATAAAATAGAAGGCCTCAGTATTGGTGTTGACGACTATATTTACAAACCTTTCAGCGCAAAAGAGCTTTTGGTACGCACCGAGAATTTGATTGATCTACGGCACCGGCTGCGTAGCAAGTACAGGGCTGAAATTGTATTGAAACCCGCCGAGGTATCCGTTTCTTCAACTGACGCTGCCTTCATTGAACAGGTTCGGTCCATTGTAGAAGAAAACATGGGAGACAGTTGGTTTGGTGTTGAACGTCTTGCAGATGGGGTAAGTCTGAGCCGGCGCCAGTTACAGCGCCGCATGAATGAGCTAGTCAAAACTCCTGCAGCCAGTTTTATTCGAGATATGCGTCTGGCGCGTGCTGCGCAGCTGTTGGAGAAAAAGGCAGGTAATGTGTCTGAGATTGCTTATGCCGTGGGATACAGTGATCCACAATATTTCTCAACGCTGTTCAAAAAAAGGTACGGCTCTTCTCCATCGGCCTATGCAAAACAGAGTAATAAGAAGGGAAAGTAATAAGAAGGGGATGTCAAAAACAGATCAGTAGCGGTGGATTGTCCGAATTGACCGGGCGTGTTGTCCGGTTTACCATGAGTTTACAGGCATATGTTAAGGATGTGGTGGGGCTGTCATTCATGCAGCCTCATAATGGTTATTGCTTTACTAACTATTGCCTCCTGAGGGAGGGTGTATCCCATGATGTATCCAATGAAAATAACGAATGCTATTCTGCTTTCCTTCTTTCTGGCGTCTGCTGTTTCAGCTCAAGAAGGTCAACTTGAGGAAATGGGTTTTGTCCATAATGATGTGCTTCGTCTGTATCAATTGTATGTACCGGCTGCATACGATGATAACGAGGCATGGCCACTCGTAATCAATTTGCATGGAGCCACGAGCAATCCAGGAGGGCAGATCTTTGTTTCTGGGATGAATGCCGTCGCGGATACTGCCCGCTTTCTTGTTGTTTACCCCTGGGGCCTACTCAATCAATATGGTGATTCTGGTTGGAATGACCATCTCTTTGCA
>JBGCEN010000470.1:0-15555 GCA_045106435.1 Rhodothermales bacterium | reverse complement strand
GTCTCTGAAACCTGCTCTAGCAACGCTGCAAATATTTCGTCCTCGCTTTTAGCGCTGTCAGGGTTTGGGTTTGTAGATCTATTGTATGCTGAGGCTTCATCACTCTCAGAAGTTGCAAGGTCTAGGAAGTCGTTCGCCCCGAGGGGGCCGTCATTTTGGGTTGAATCAGCCGGCTCCATAAGTGAAGAAACACTCGCGGATTCTGACGATGGACTCACCACATCCCGAGATGTGATCGTGACTGCATTTGAGTCGCTGTGCATAGGTGAAAGCAATCCGTTCTGCGTATCAGGATGCTGGGAAAGTTCTGGGCCAGCTTGATTTGGCCCTACGGGAAAGCCAACTTCGGTTGCATTCTGTTTGCCATTTGCACTGTTCGGAGGCAACTCGTTGAGTGGTAGAAAGAATAACGCTGCAAGAATGACAACCGTCATCATCGCAGAAAGCGGATTGAGGGCTGTTTTGAATGCGCTTTCACGTTTTTCCGGCTTAATGATTTGGCTGCCACCATACATGGTGACGGTAGGAGATGGATCGATAAATGGCTGCGCGCGATAGAGATTTGGCGGCTGACGGAATGAATTAGCCAGGCTCATATACGCTTTGGTACGATGCTGATCTGCAACGGTGACCTTATCATCTCCCAGATGAGAAACAATTGTGTCTGCCGGCTCCGATCTCATGAGCGCTGTAGAGTCAGGCAGCCCTTGTTGTAATGCGCCGGCCAACTCTGCACCATCCTGAAACCGTCGTGCTGGATCCTTTTCGAGGCATTTGATGACCACATCGCACAACCAGGGCGGCGTTTCCGGGCGATGATTCCATATGTCGCCCGGGGTTTCGTGGATTACCTTTTGAATCAGTGCAAGCGAGTTCTCTGCCCTGAAAGGTAAACACCCTGTGATGCATTCATAAAGAATGACGCCGAGGCTGTACAGATCACTTCGTGCATCCAGTGCTGCGCCCTTGGCCTGTTCGGGACTTACATAAGCCGGCGTGCCCAGCATGCCCCTTGTAAGATTACTGTCTTCTTCAATCTGCGCAATACCAAAATCTGCAATGACGGCGTTGCCGGCACGATCTATAATTACATTGGCGCTTTTGAGGTCCCTGTGTAGAATCTGCTGATTGTGCAAGTAGGAGAGCGCTTTGGCCATTTGCAGCCCCCAGCTTATTGCCAGGATTATATCAAGTTGCCCTGCATGCAAGAGACTGTTTGCGAGTGTATCTCCAGATACGTATTCCATAGCGATGTAGGGAATACTCTGCTCAATGCCGGCATCATAAACTGTAACAATATGCGGGTGATTGAGTGTGCCCAATGCGCGCGCTTCACGCAAGAAGCGTTCAACGAAGATTTCGTTTTGCGCCAGTTCTCGTTTTGGGACCTTAAGTGCTACCGAGCGATTGAGAATATTATGATGCGCCAGATACACGGTACCCATGCCTCCCGAGCCGAGGGTGCTCTCGATATTGTATCGGGTAAACTTTGGGTTTTCGTTCAACTCCTGCATTTCGCAGTAAATCGGCCTTTTAAGTGTTCTCTGCACGTCAGAAAACACAATACGGTGAAAAGAATGGCTATATCTGTATGATGTGTATTCGTCTCAATTCTTAGGAAGGGGGATTTAATGAGACGACTTTTGTCGCTTAGAGCGCGCAAAACATCTACTATTTTGAAACGAATAGCTTGTTTGTATATGCCTTACACAACCTGTGCCAACTTATGATGAACAAACAAACCTGGCCCTACTTTTTGTTGATTGTTCTATTGGGTAGCTTATTTGCAACACTAATGCCTGCATCAGTGAATGCACAGTATCGCAGCATTGGAATTGGCGGGATGTTCGGAAGTCCAACAGGCGTAAGCGTGAAAAAGTGGATGTCGAAAAAGGTAGGGATCGATTTCGGAGCGGCCTGGTCGCTTAGTAAAAATCCCGGTGCACATTTACACGGGGATCTGCTGATGCATAGATCGGATTTTGACGGGATGGAGGAAGGAGGTTCGTATGTTTACTACGGCATTGGAGGACGCATCAAAGCCGCTAAAGATGACCCGCGGGCGGGTGTGAGATTTCCGATTGGCTTTACTTTTATCAATTCAAACGAGCCAATAGATACCTTTGTGGAAATAGTACCCATTCTTGATGTGTTACCGAGGACCCGGTTTGCGATGAACTTCAGTGTAGGGGGGCGATTTTATATCAGAGGGAATCGTAACAGGTACTAACTGAATACACGTATCCTCGATCTCAACAAGGTGCGGTATTGAGTTTAAGGTGGGGTGTAGTGAAAAACAAGCCGGCTACATCAATACCAGCTATTCAATAGAGAAAAGGCCAATGTAAAGAGAAGTGCCTGATCGCTAACTACGCGTTAACGAACTACTTGGCTGCTGCTTTTTTAGCTGCTTCAATTCTGATTTTGCGCTTTTTAGACTTTTTCATGCGCGCAACGCCATAAGATCCGTTAACAATCTTTCCTCTCCTCGTTCTGCGGTCACCTTTACCCATGGTCCCCTACCTATTTTTTGATGGATTTTGTTATGTGAGACCACTGTACTGTTTCGGTGGGTTTGAGGTTTCAATTTGGTTTCTAGTAGATGTATGTGAATGCCTCTCGGCTCAACTTGTTTTTACTGAGGGAGGCATCTGGATGGTTGATTCATGTTTCCAGACTGTGAACATTCCAAAGAGATGGGAGGCAGATGGGAACTGGATAATTTGAAAGCGGTCCGACCGAGTGAGTTCTGCTTCCATACGTAGATTCGTATCCCCACCATGAAAGTTACAGTAATTGGAGCTGGCGTAATCGGATCAGCTATAGCCCGAGATTTGCTTGAGCGAGAAGAAGTGTCACAAGTACAAGTGTGTGACGCCCATGCTCGATTGCTTCAAGAGTTACACGATACTCTCAAGAATCCGAAGCTCCGTTCATTTCAGATAGATGCGCGCGATTTCCGGGTTTTATCGCCTATTGTGGCTGGTACAAACGTGGCCATTGGCTGTGTGTCGCCGGCGCTTAACCCAAAGTTGGCGCGTTTATGTGTCGACCTTGGTGTGAATTTTTGTGACCTCGGGGGAGAAGACAGCACCGTACACGAAATGCTCGCGTTAAATGATGAAGCGCGATCAAAATCGGTTTGGATTGTACCCAACTGCGGCCTTGCTCCAGGGCTTGTAAATATTCTCAGCCGTGCAGGTATTGCGCAGTTTGACGAAGTAGAAGTTGTGCGTCTGCGCGTAGGGGATGTGCCGCTGAATCCAGAGCCGCCGTTTAATTTCAGGCTTTCCTGGTCTGCAGCCAAAATCCTGGATGATTACACGGAAACGGTGCGCCTGATCGAACAGGGAGAAGTAGTAGAGGCAGAGCCGTTATCTCACAACGAACGGTTGTTTTTCCCCAGTCCATTTAATGAAATGGAAGCTTTTTGTACCGCCGGCGGACTTTCACCTCTTATAAATGATCTGGCAAATCATGTAAAAACGCTGGACCATAAAACAATTCGCTGGCCCGGGCATGCAGATCAGATGCGTTTTTTGATCGGACTCGGTTTTGCTGAACGCCAGAAAATAGATGTGAGAACCCATCTGACGTATCGCGATGTGCTCGAGCGTAGAATGCGCAGACGGTTGGGTGGCGAATATGAGGATGCGGTATTGATGCGTGTGGTAATAAAAGGCCGGCAGGGAGACCAGACGCGCACCCTGGCCTATGAGATGATCGAACTCAGCGATCCAGATAAAAAATTATCAGCAATTCAGCGAACCACGAGCATTCCTGCTGCTACCGTTGCTTGTATGATTGGCTCTGGTAAAATAGAAGGCGGCGGTGCTACAACAGCAGAAAATATTATCCCTGGCGATGATTTCTGCCAACTATTATCAAGTCGAGGCCTAAATATTTCAACCACCTGGTATGATGGATACGTTCCTGTAACCAGCGACGAGATGATTGAAACTGAAAACGCCTTCTAACTTCGGAAAAAGTTCGAAAGGTGCGAGAAGTTACGCAAAGTACGATCCTGGGCTTGCTTCGCACCCCTTGTACACGTGGAATCCATTCGATGAGTCTATTTTAAATGCTAGCATCACCCGGTAGCAAACACAACAAAACCTAAATATCTCTCTTCCCCTCTTCCCCTCCAAATTACAGAGAACGCCTAAAACTTTCACTGCAAGAATTTGATAGCAGATGCTATGCCATAGGGTTGTCATCGGCTAAATTTAGTTTTCTATCCCAAATCGGGGAAAGCATTTTTTACTTTATCAAACTCAATCTCTCACAACATGACGCATCTTGAATTGGCTCAGAAACTCTATCAAATGATCGGCGAAGGCAAAATGAATGAGGCCCTCGAAGAACTGTATGATGATAACGTAAAAATTGTCGAAGCGAATGGCGACTCTTTTGACGGCAAAGAAACGCAGAAGGGCCGGCTGGTAGAATGGCAAAACTCACTCGATGGAATGCATGGCGGTGGTGTGTATGCTATTACTGCAAATGAGGAAGACGGCGTAACAATGGTAGAGTCTTGGGTAGACGTCACCTTTAAAGGCGCACCGGGCCCGATGAAATTTGAAGAAGTAGCTGTGCAGACGTGGAAAAACGGCAAGATTGTACGCGAGCGTTTCTACTACAACGCAGCCGGCATGTAAACAAGTCTGTACATTTTTAGCCTTGCAAATTGTAGATAGAATACGGAGCATGGGAGCATAAGAACGTCCGCCAATAACGCGGCATCTAATGCCCCCATGCTTCCATTTCTACTCAGCAGATGTGTGATCACTCACAATGATCCAGCCACCATCACGCTTTTCAAACATAAGGGTGAATAATCCGGTGAGGTCATCGAGGGGTGCTTCTCGCGTCAAGCGAAATCTACCAAACACCGTTGCCCACTCTGGAGAAAGCCGGCGCATTTCAAGATCCACAAATGCCAACTGTCCCATCGTTGCCCTGTCTGGATATGTCGCCAAATATCTGTCAAGCGTTGCCTGCCATCCTCTGCGTACATTTCCGCCTGATGCAAATCGTAGTGAATCGCTGTTCCAGTAACCTTCCATGAAGGCATTAATATCGCCCTCGTTCCATGCGTCTTCCTGGTTCTCCAGCAATGTATTAATAGCATTCAACGAAGTAGATATGGGCTCTGTATCTACTGGAGTCCCTGTTTCTGACTGGCAGGCAGATAGCGTCCATGCGATGCATGCCAGTATTAAGAGTGGGATATTTTTTGTTTGAATCATTAGTTTTTATAAATCCTTTGATTGATGGCAGAACAAAAATAAAAAACTCTTGTAATACAGCACGCTAAACGTCGATAAGGCTGCCTGGAATCGAAGTATTGCAGGTGATTTTTATTTTTCTTCGTAAGAGCTTCATTTTAAGAAAATATCCCCACTCCATTTCTTTAGATAAGCCCCTTTACAGCCGATCTTTTTAAGACAAAACCAGGTGATCGCGTATACGTACTTCTTGTTACAATAAACCCGAATGCAAAACAACGATAAGTTTGTGTTTCCCACACTAGCAGTGTGTGAGCGCTAAGGGTGTAAGCAAGTAGTTCAACCAAAGTACGATCAACACCGTGCGATCACGTAGTTCCATTTCACATAGTTCAATGCACCGATCTAAAGAGCAGCGTCCTTTCAGGATGTTTGTGTCCGTGATGTCTGTAGCGTTGATCTTGCTGACTGGTATGATAGCCACTTCTGCCGCATCTCATGATGCGTTGTTATGGCAGGAGTTACGCCAAATTGCCATTGCCCCCGCAGATACTGATTCTGTGGCTGTGAATGCCGGCGATCTCATCTCCATCTCATCGGACACCTCTGATACACTTGCAGACACCAGCATTGTATCCCGCTATATCCCGCTGTTTAAGCGTGATAAAATGTCTTCCTCGCTTTTCCCTCGCCGGCAAAGACCGCTGTCTACCAGGCTCGGTAACTATTGGCGACACGAAATAGCTCTCGACTCTACAGAAAACAGCTATTACGTAACAGAATCGGTTGGAAAGTTATCCGTTCGTTATCCCGTGCAGATTGACTATGATTCGTATCGTCAACTGCGCCTGAAGGTAGGCATTGATAAAGAGTTTGAGCGTCTGGCGGAGCAATCAGCCCAGCGCCGGCGATTACAGCAACGTACCGGCGGGCTTGGATTTAATATCATTGTTCCTGGTGGTCGGGAAAGTGCATTCTCGTCAATCTTTGGTACAACGGATATTGACCTCCGCGTGAACGGGCAGGCAAATATCAATGCCGGATTTAATATCAGGCAGAGTGACCAACAAACGGCGCTTACCGGTAAGGCAACGCAGGTGGACCCTGAGTTTCGTCAAGATCTGCGCCTTGGTATTGTAGGGCGGATCGGGGACAAGATGAATATCGACGTAAACTGGGATACAGAGCGCGACTTTGATTACCAGAATCAGCTCAAGTTGCACTATGAGGGATACGACGACGACATCATCAAAAGTATTGAAGCGGGTAACGTATTCCTGCAAACACCATCAACACTTATTCGTGGTGGGCAGAGCCTGTTTGGTATAAAGAGTGAGTTTCAGATAGGGGGGATTCAGTTTCAGACGGTAATTAGTCAGCAAGAGGGGCAGTCTAACAACCTGAGTATTGATGGCGGATCAGAACCGGAAACCATCGAAATTGAGCCCATTAGATATGATGAGAAGAGTCACTTCTTTCTTTCTTACTACTTCCGTAATCGATGGGAGCCGGCTCTGGCTGCGCCACCGCTTATTACCGTAGCTGATGGATTTGAGCGTATTACCCGCGTTGAAGTATGGAAATTGCAGGTCACAAGTTCTGAAGACCAATTGAGAGCTGCCATCGCGGTGATAGATTTGGGTGAAGAACCAGCGGTGCGTACGGAGGCCAACAACTATACAGCCACAGTTTTACCTAATCCAGCCAATGACGTTTGGGATGAAACAACGCTAACAAAAGAATTACTCGACCAGCAAGGGCTTGGCGGGCACGACTTTCAGACTGGGGATATGATCAAGCTGGAAGAAGGGCTTGATTATGAGTTTGATGATTTGCTCGGCTATATTTCACTCAGACAGGGTATGCAGGAAAGTGAGGCGCTGGCAGTTGCTTTTGAATATGTGGCGAATGGACAACAATTTAAGGTAGGTGAGTTTGCAGGAGACAAGCCAAACGTTGACTCCCGGCTGGTGCTGAAGCTTCTTCGTCCAACTACTTTGCAGCAACCTAATCCAGGGGGCGGTTTTAATCCTGCAGCCTGGTATCTGGAGTTGCGTAACCTGTATCGCTTAAATGGGCGAGGGATCAACTCAACCGATTTCGAGCTCCAGGTAAATTACGAAGCACCTGGTAGCCCGGGGTCCAGAACACTGCCTGGCATTGGACGAGGAGCTACGTTATTGCAGATACTCGGATTAGACAGGCTGAATGTTGATGAGGCATTGCGGCCGGATGATAATTTTGATTATCTGGATGGGTATACGATTGATCCGGGCAGGGGCCTTCTGATCTTCCCATATCTGGAGCCTTTTGGAAAGCGAATACAAGATGTTATTGAGGAAACGGTTGCTGAAGAGGAACAGCAGGCTGCCATCGATAAATTTGTGTATTCCAGTCTTTACCAAAAGAAAAAGGATAACGCACAGCTCGATACACAGCTCGATGTATATCGTATTAACGGCTCCTATAAAGGCGCAGTCAAGGCTTTTTATAATCTGAATGCTTTTGCCGGCGTTATCCCCGGATCTGTTCGGGTGACAGCTGGTGGGGCCCCGCTGACTGAAGGCGCAGATTATACCGTTGACTACAACGGTGGTACCGTGAGTATCACAAACCCTGCGTTTTTAACAGCCGGCCGAAATATTGAAATTGATTACGAGTCCAACTCGTTGTTCAATATTCAGAAAAAAACCCTGATGGGTGCCCGTGCTTTTTATGAGTACGAAGACAAATTCCTGGTAGGTACCACGTTGATGCGGTTGAATCAGAAATCGCCGGTCGACAAATACCGCCTCGGAGAAGAGCCTATCTCTAACACCATTTGGGGTGTTGATGGAAACATGAAGCTTGAGCCCCGATGGCTTACCCGGGCCGTTGATGCCTTGCCTTTGATTCAAACCAGAGCACCGAGTATCATCAGGTTTTCCGGGGAGTTTGCTCAATTACGTCCAGGGCATACCGAGACATCGGCATTCAGGCGAAGCCGTTCTGATTTGCAGCGAACCGGCCGCGACTTTAACAGCGATGAATTGTCGGGTATTTCTTATGTCGATGATTTTGAGGGCTTTGAGACAACCTTTTCACTAAAGCAAGCCGGCGCGTGGCAAATAACTTCACCGCCGGATTCTATTCGGGAAGAAGTTGAGCCTGATCCAGCGCTTCCCCGTACAACACGTGATTCATTAAGAACAAATTGGCGAAGTACTTTTGCCTGGTATACGCTGAACAACAACACGTTGAGAACGCTGGGTGATAGAATACGGGTTACCTCTGAAGCATCCATTCGGCAAGTACTGATCGAGGATGTTTTTCCTGATCGTGATACGGAAGGGGAACCGATCAAAACCTTGACGACGCTGGACCTTTATTTCGACCCCACAGAGCGGGGGCCTTATAATTACAACAGAGACCTGGCAACTTTCCTCCGGCAACCCAAGAATGCCTGGGGTGGAATGATTCAGCGATTGCCCGATGGGTTTAACGATTTTAATGTCAAGAACATAGAATTTGTCGAATTTATTATCCAGGCCATTCCGGAGGGGCAGAGTGATACGGGCCCGGATGCGAAGCTTTTTGTAGACCTTGGGACAATTTCGGAAGATGTTATTCCAAACGGCGAGTTAAACAATGAAGATGGTCTGTCTCTTTCTTCGGTAGGGGCCCGGACGGATCAATGGAGCCGGCTGCCTTCTGTTATTCCCGATAAGGTTATCAACGTACGCGACGACCGAACGGAAGACCTCGGACTCGACGGCCTTGTCTCTTATGATCCAGATAGTTACGATGAGCTTTCAAGAGAGCATGTAGTCTTTCAGGATTATTTGGAAACCCTCCAGGCAAATAACACAGGGGACCCGAAATATGCCGAGGAACTGGCCAAGATTCTCATTGACCCCTCGGGCGATGACTATCATTATTTTGAAAATGATCAGTACTTTGAAAGCGGCGTTTACCGTCAGAAAACAACGCTTCAGCAGCGTTTCAGTCGCTATTTCCCAACAAGTGAGTTGAATGCTTTTGAAACGCAAAACAAACTGGCAAACAACACATCGATCAAGCGCGGTAATATTCAGTATCCGGATACGGAAGACCTGAATATCAATACAACGGTAGATACACAAAACGATTATTTCCAATACGAAGTGCCATTGAGTAAAGCCGTATTGGATCAGCAGGGCCAACCAGATCAGTTGGATGACTATGTGGTCGGTGAAATTACGTCTGAAGGCGTGGGTACTGGGTGGTATTTAATTCGTATCCCAGTACAAAACGAGACAAGAAGAGTTGGCAACCTGCAGGACTTTACGCTCATCGAATCGATGCGCTTGTGGACGACGGGTCATGAAGTACCGGTTACTTTGCGTCTGGCTTCACTGGAATTGGTGGGTAGTCAGTGGCGTAAGAGTCCACCGGTTGATGCCGAACTAATTGACGAAGATTTTGTCCCTGCTTCACAAGATAATACCCGGCTTACAATTTCGAGTGTCAACAACGAAGAAGATGGTATTTACATACCACCGCCTGGTACAATCATTAGCCAGACACGCCTGTCGACGGGTACTGCACAGGATGCGCGTGAGCAATCGATGGTTATACGTGTAGAGAATTTACAGCCGGGTACACAACGTGCAATTTCTAAAACGTACCCCAATGACCTCGATCTGCTTAGATATTCCAATATGCGCCTCTTTGTACATATGCATGGGGAGTTATGGGATGGGACAGATTTAAAATCGCTGGAGCGGAATGAATCGAGAGAGAAAGTAAAGCTGTTTATTCGGCTGGGTGCGAATGAGACCAATGACTATTATGAATACGAGCAGCCGCTGACGCCGGCAGAGTTTGGCTCGAGTAATCAGGATGAAATCTGGCAAACCAACCAGATGTTTGGCGATGAATTTCTGGACCTCAACTCTGTAAACATTGTACTGGGTGCGCTGAATCAGCTGAAAGTTGCGAGAGATGAGTTTGACAACAACGGTCTGCCGTTCCCTACAGACAGTTTGTTCTGGAATACGCAAGATGGTTCAGTAAACGTCGATTTTGCACCACCCGGTACACGTATTGGTATAAAGGGTACGCCTTCTCTGGGACGTGTTAACACCATTGTTATGGGGATCCGAAATCCTGTGCCTGAAGGCGATGACATTGGGGATGAGTTGGGCGACGTAACCGTGTGGGTAAATGAGCTACGCACCTCTGGATATGATGAAACAAACGGTTGGGCGGCGCTGGCAAATGTCGATATCAAGTTGGCCGATTTGGGCGGAATTAAGGCGAACCTGCGCCGGCAGACGGATGGTTTTGGCTCGCTCGAAAGTTCTCTGGGAGAACGGGATCAGAATGACCTGAATAACTGGAGTGTCGCCGGGGATTTGAATCTGGATAAATTGATCCCTGAACGTGCCGGCTGGTCCATTCCTGTTTCTGGACAGATTCAGTCGAATACTTCAACGCCTAAATTTGCCCCAAGTAGAGGCGACGTACGGCTTCAGGAGATCACTGATCAGATTCAGGGCCAGGATTTAAGTCCTGAAGAAAAACAAGAACGTATTCGGGAAACGCGCGAAGCTGCTCAGGCATATTCTTACACGCGATCTATGTCATTCCGGGTTTCAAAGCGAAATTCTAAATGGGCGTTGATGCGTATTCTGGTCGATGGCTTGTCGCTTAATTATTCCTATACGGATAAAGAATCACGCAATCCTTCTCAAAAGCTGAATGATTCTTGGCGGTGGTCCAGTAATTTGAGTTATCTCCTGAATGTCCCGCAGCCGAAAACGTTACGCCCGTTTTGGTTCTTGGAGTCCATTCCTGTCATTGGACTATTGGGTGATTTACGGTTTAACTATTTACCGCAGTCGATCAAGGCTTCTGCCTCTGCTTCGAGGAATTTCTCTGAAGCTCAACAGCGCGTTTCGGGCCGATTATCTGCGCTAGAGGAATTGTCTACCTCGCCGGTTCGTGAGCAGCATACCTTCTCTCATAGAAGGAATGTGAGCGTTCAGTACAATCCGTTTCAGTTCTTAAATCTCAGTTTTGACACCAGTACCAACCAAAGCCTGAATCAGTTGGGAGTCGACACGTTGCACAGTGTAATCGACTTAAATACAGATTCATTATATCGAAATGTAAATATTGCAGATTCTGTTCGTCTGGCCGCATTTGGCATTTCACCTGATCAGGTTGGCGTTTCGGCATTTGGCGTTGAACAATTACAAATCGTGTCTGCGAGAAAAGCACTCAGTGGCCTCTTTACCAATGATAGTGACCTGCGTACAGAGCAGCATGACCAGCGGTTTAATGCGACGTTTCAGCCTAATTTCAATCGCAACGGGTTTTTGAATTGGGTAAATGTGCAGCCGGTTACCTATACCGTGCAGTATGCGTGGCAGAATGGTGCAACCGGGCGAGTTACGGGCGCGAATATTCGTAACCAGGTAAGTATTCGAAGCGGCATTACGCTCCGGCCTATCGATCTGTGGCGCAAAATTCCATTTTATGAGCGAATGGAAGAGGAGCAGCGAAAATCTGAGCAAGAGAAGCAGACTAAAATTCGAGAGCGCGATCAAAGGCGCCAGACGAAACGGGATGAAAAGAAGGAGCGCAAAGAAAAGCGCAAAGAAGAAAAGAAAGCTGCAGCCTTGAAAAAACAGGAAGATGAGGCCCGGCTAGAGATAGAAAACATTGCCCGAAAAGAAAGAGGAGAAGATAAAATTTCACTTGAGGAATTCCTCGAAGCTGAAAGGGCATTGCTGGAAATGCTGGAAGCGGCCGATGCGCAGGAAGACGCTGCGAATGAGGAGAATGCGGACGATGTAGCGAATCCGGACGATGTGGAGAATAGCGATGTGCAGCAGCAAGAAGAGGCAGAAAATGCTGCGAATGCCGATTTTGAAGAAGGTGATGAAGAAGCGGCCGCAAATGCTGCAGTTGATCAAGTTGCTCAGGATTCTTTAGGAAATCCAGTGCCCGGGGAAGGTATTCTCGAGCAAGAAAAGAAGAAGCGTCTGGTGACTTTGCCCAAGCTTAAGCCACTATCTCTGGTTCGTCGTATCGCATTGGCGGCTACGGGTGTGCGCGACTTGAGTGTTAACTATACCGCCAGTCGGAATTCTGCATCAAGTAATGTGGGTATACCGCAGTTTAACACAGCCGGCGAAATCTCAGACGTTACAGTTAATTACAGTTTGATCGAAGCGCTGTTTAACGGAAATGGTCCACCTATATCTTATCGGTTTGGTCTGGATCGGAAAATTCCGATTGCAAATCGTATTGTAACCAACAATCTCCAGGTTACCGATGTGCTTTCCGATAACAATCGTGTTCAGGCACAAACAGCGCTAAATCCAAGTTCAAACTTAACCATCAATCTGACCTGGAGTCTGGATTGGGGCAACAATACAAACTTTACATTTCGCCCTATAGACGATGGCTTGGGGACGATTGACGAAACAAGGACGGAGCGAGGAAACAATAGTGCGTCAATCTGGGCCTTCAGGGCAAACTACACCGACTTGTTCTCCAAACAACTTGGTGCCTATGCAGACGATGCTGCATTGGCTGCTAACCTGAATGAGTTGGGCGACGAAAATAATGATGGACGTGTTGTTCTTACCAATAAAACGCTCGTAGCAGATTTCCTCGATACGTATCTGAATGGCAACCGTTCGCTTGATGGAACGCGTGCCCTGCTTAGATTTCCAATGCCTTCCTGGCGGGTGAACTACACGGGTCTTTCCAACTGGCCGCTGTTTCAGCTGTTTGCGCAGAAGGTAACCGTTCGTCATGGCTATAGTGCAGACTATACAACTGATTTCCGCACCAATCTGATCTCTGATCCTACAGATCAATTCCTGCTCGGGTCAAAATCTATTTCCTATGATATTGCTGGTGTTGAAACAGGGGCTGTACGAATCAACGAACGCTTTTCGCCGCTCGTAGGATTTGACCTCGATTTCAAGAACCAGATTCAGACGAACCTGGCCTGGAATAAGACCAATATTTATTCTCTGAGCTCAACCAGTTTTGAGGTTAATGAGACAGAGACCAGCGAGCTTTCGTTTTCAGCTTCATATCAGAAGCGTGGATTGAAACTGCCCTTCTTTAAAAAGAAACTTGATAACAGGGTTAGTTTCAAATTTACCATGTCGCGCGCTGTAGTCAATGATCAGCGTTTCCGATTGAGAAGGGCCCTGGAAGAGGCAATAGACGCATTTGATAATGATGAAGTATATGATCCAGCGCTGGCTAGTGAAGGGGATAATGCATCGGTGATTTCAGCTTCTGTGCGTCTGACATTGGCTCCGCAGATTTCCTACCAGTTTAGCAATCGCGTATCAGGTGATTTCAGATTACTCATCGAGGACTTCAACAGTGAAGACAGTCGAACACCTTCTTCAAAAGTCATTTCAGGCACCTTCAACATTCGCGTTAGTATACAGAATTGATTTGATTCAATATTAATCTTGAATCGTTTCAGCTTTAAAGTTCATGGTTTCGTGTTTTTGCTTTTGCGCCGGCATACCGGCTGGATTTCAGGAGCAAACGTTTTTTGCGAACCGTTAACTGATTGTGTTTAATGCGAACCACCATATACTTTGTCGATTTCTGAAAAAGATAGCACTGGTCCCAGAGAAGAAGTCGTCGTTTGCCAATTGGGGCAGGTGCAGTATGAGCCGGCGTGGGCTCTGCAGAAACGGATCCAGGCTGAGCTCATAACTGCCAAGCGTTCATCACCTGTGCGACACATTCCACACGTGATGCTGGCTGTGGAACACCCACCTGTTTATACCCTTGGTAAAAGTGGAGATGATCAAAACCTGCTG
The DNA here is from genome assembly GCA_045106435.1 of Rhodothermales bacterium. Classification (GTDB taxonomy): domain Bacteria; phylum Bacteroidota; class Rhodothermia; order Rhodothermales; family JAHQVL01; genus JBCCIM01. The sequence continues at coordinate 1,499 of JBGCEN010000470.1, read as the reverse complement.
GTCTCGGAGGCGATGCTCGCGCAGCAAGGGGCTTCTTTTATTCGGATAGATCGCGGTGGGGATATTACATTCCATGGCCCCGGCCAGTTGGTTGGGTATCCTATGCTCGACCTGGATCGTCTTTGTCCTGATATACACCTTTATTTGCGTAATCTGGAAGAAGCCGGCATTCGAACCTGTGCTGATTTTGGCATATCAGCCGGCCGTGTTGATGGTAAAACGGGTGTATGGATCGACGCAGAAAATACGAGTGCGACCAGAAAAATATGCGCCATGGGCATCCGTTGTAGCAGATGGGTGTCAATGCATGGATTTGCATTTAATGTGCATACGGACCTGAAATATTTCGATAATATTGTGCCCTGTGGGCTTACCAATCGTGCAGTAACCACCTTGGCGAAAGAGTTGGGAAAGCCCGTAGAGGTTACAACTGTTTTGCATAAATGGCTCGATCATTTTGCCGAAGTATTTGACGTGTCGATTCGTATGTTAGACAAAGATGCATCTTTGGTCTTTTTATCAGCCTACCTGAATGAGTCTCTCGATGCCCATGACCTTGCGCCGGCGTTGCGGTAATCGTTTTGCCATGATGTATTGCCCGGTAGCAGATTCATGTGCTGCGTGTACTACCCTAATTTGAGTTTTTATGAGTAATTTTGATATTCAGGCTTTTGCCAGCAAACTAATTGGTGAATCACTTTTCTACGACGATGAGTATGGGGCGATCAGTAATGTGAGCCTCATCAGCGAAGATGAAAAGAAAGAACTTTTTATTGCCTATTTCCTGCCTGAAGAAACCACCTTTGTGATAGATAAGGTAACCGCGTGGGAAGAATACGATCCTGATGAAGATGGAGCCATTGGATATGCGCTGGCGATCGATTCAGACGAACATATGGCCTCAAAGTCTCAGGATGATATTGCCAAAGAAGTGTTGGCCCTCGCTGAGAAATTCAATCTGACGCCCAGTGCCTCGCTATTTTTTGAGGATGAAACCGATTGATGGCAGAAGCTAAAAGTTAAAAATCAAAAACGATTGCTTTTTGCTTTTGACTAGCTGATTTCTTTGTTGAGTTGTATACTTTTAACTGCGAGGAGAATCCAGCCGGCTATAAATGCAATGCCGCCGATGGGGGTGATGGCTCCGAGCCAGCCGGTATCAGTGAGCACAAGAATATAGAGGCTTCCCGAGAAGACAAGAATGCCGGCGATGAAGCAATACCCCACGCTGTTGAATGTGCCAGGGGCTTCGCGTGAAATCCAGCCAATAACGAGGAGTGCCAGCGCGTGATACATCTGATACTTCACGCCCGTTTCGAATGTAACAAGCCTGTCTGCTGAGACCATGTCTTCCAGCATATGCGCGCCGAAAGCCCCAAATGCAACGGCCAGGCCGGCCAAAATGGCCCCAGTCACCATAAAATGTTTCGCCATAGGAAAGCTGTATTCTGGTTTGGGTACAATGTAACCTAAGGCCTTGCCTCTACTTTATCCTTTTG
>JBGCEN010000469.1:0-12531 GCA_045106435.1 Rhodothermales bacterium | reverse complement strand
ACCAACGGAACGGCGCGTTCTGTGACTGTTTCTTCATTCATGTTCGGCAAACAATCAATGGCAAATACGCACGGATCGAGTTCTGCCAGTATGGCACCGACTTCCGGCTCCATGCGTCCGTTGCCTGAGAAGCCGAGGTTCATGGTGGGCCGGCCCAGTCTTCTCCCCAAAATAGCAGGAATTGCCATGCCAGGCCTTGATGCACAAGCACCATGCATGATCGAAGTGCCATAAAACAGTACGGGACGTTCTTCTCGTGGAGCAACGGGCTCGAAGGTTGAACCTTCTTCAACGCCTATTTCGAGCGACTCAACGCCATTGTATAGGGGCAGATAAATCGTATATTCGCGTTTACCTTCTCTTAAGCCTTCCGCAATGGGGCCGTTAATGGATTGTTCATTAGGCCGAACGACTGCAGCCCATCGTTCAATGCCTTCGGCATCCTTGGCATACAAGTCCAGACCACTTACACCGGTAGCAGGCATGTGCGGCATAGCCAATCGATCTGAAAGCAGATCATACTTGACATGAATGTCGGTTGCATCCGTAACAAAGCGGACTGTCATGCCGGCTGAGTGTCGGGATAGATTCCAGACAGGGTCACGAACAACGCCTTCTGCTTTACTTGGCAGCCGATCAAAATATCGAGAGGTATTGCTCCAGCCGCGTCCTTCGACACCCCAGTCGCGTACGTTGTGCCAGGAGAGAGCAGAAGAATATGCTTTGCTGGTACGAGGTATGGTGGAAATCGCGGCAGCGCCGGCAAATACCTGGAGAAAACTTCGTCTTGTGAATGCCATGGGATTGGGGAGGTTGACGTTTTAAGTGTATCTGAGGAGAAGGGATTTGAATATCGAACACCGAACAAGGAATTTCCAATAACGAAATGTTTTTAATCCTTCAACATTCAAAATTCCTTGATGGGTGTTCGATATTCCCAAAGCTACATTACTTTCATCTTTACCGGGTCCCACTCGATGAATTTATTTTCGTGGTAGCTATCATTACAGAGTAGGGAAGGGGCTGCTGCTCTAAATCCGAAAACTGGATCTTCGACCACTGGAGCACCTGTTCTGATGGCTTCGAGCCAGTAACCGTGATGGTCGTAGTGTGCACCTTTATATCCTTCTTCCACCTCATACACCATTTCTGTGGGAGGAAGTATCTCTTTTCTGGGCTCCGGAAGACCTTGCTCTTTTAATAAGTTCAATGCGTGTCGATCGGTTGCTCTTTTTGAGCCGCCACTATTCTTCTTTACGATGACTTTCTCCCATTGCACATCCATCGATCCTTCGCTTCCTACGAGTCTTAAGTAGGTGGTGCCACTTGTGCCATCGACAAAGTTGCAGCGCAAGGAAAGATTGAAGCCAGGGTGTTCCTTTACTTCAGGATACTGAAAGCTGCCAATCAGGACATCGGGGACTTCGCGGCCATCTTTCCAGTACCGTAAACCGCCCAGTGCACTGACCTGCGTCGGACCGTTCGAATTGGTGATATAGTGCAGGCTTGAAAATAGATGGACAAAGAGATCTCCCGACATTGCGGTGCCGTAGTCTCTGTAGTTTCTCCAGCGGAAAAAACGTTTTGCATCAAAAGGACGCTTCTTGGTATTGGAAATGTATCGATCCCAGTCTACTGTTTCTTCAGAGGCATCGTCTGGGATGTTGTATTGCCACGCACCACCAGGGGAGTGGCGGGCCCAGAAGCCTTCTGCATAGTTTAATGTCCCAATGGCGCCGGCTGCGAGGAGCTCTTTGGCTTTTTCGTTGCCCAGCGACGAAACGCCCTGTGCGCCTACAATCATTACTTTACCCGACTTCTTCCAGGCCTTGATCACGTCGTGGCCTTCTTCGACAGAATGAACCATCGGCTTTTCGCAATACACATGCTTGCCGGCGTTCAGCGCATCAATCGATATTTGTTTGTGCCAGTGATCCGAGGTGCCGATAATCACCGCATCGACATCTGACCTGCTGAGGATCTCTTTATAGTCTTTGGTAAGAAAGAGATCTTCGCCCCATTTTTCTTTAGCAGATTCCAGTCTGCCACTGTACAAGTCGCAAACGGCTACCAGATTAACACCTTCATGCTTGAGGCATGTATTTGTATCCGCGCTGCCCATCCCGCCGGCACCAATAAGTGCTATGTTTACAGCGTCGCCCTGTGCGTATGGTTTATTCCGTTTTAGATAAGCAAAAGCGTGCTTGTTTTGAGCAGTGGCACTTGATGACCCCGCTGCAACCGCAGCGCCGGCTAAACCCAGTTTTTTAAGAAATTCTCGTCTTTTGTGCGTGCTCATGTGTCTGTTTTTAATGGTGAATAGGTGGCGGTGAGGTTTGTGGGAGGAGCCTTGGTGGTGCTCCGGTGTTTACACACCTCTGCTTCGACGATACTCGTCAAAGCTGTCTCCTCTCAAGAGGAGACTTTTCTACTGTGATCTTTGCTATTACTTTTAAGTCACTAGATAATTGCCAATAACCAGACTTCGTCCCCTCCCTGGAGGGGTGTCTGAAAGGCGGGGTGGGTCTTTTATTGGTAGCGGTGCTGGCTGTACAATACTTGATATGTATATACTATAATTCTTTGCCTTGATCAAGTACAAAGAAGACATGGTGTTGGACGAGAGTCATTAACCAGCTACGGCTTTCTCTATTCTATCCATGAGCGCGAGGCCTAGTCCTTTCTTTTCGAGGTTTTCGCAGTAGATGTGTTGAATGCCGGCGCGATCGCATCGGCGGAAAAAACGAAATAGCTCGTGTGCGTATTCTTCTATAGTTTGGCAAGAGAGGTGTAACCCCAGTTGCTCTGGAAATGGGTGTGAAACGATGCCAATGTACGCGCAGTCTGGTTGAACGGGTACATCGCCAGCATTATCAGTGAAATGCACTTTGGCAGCCGGCGCATAGTGTCGATATTTCATGCCCGGACTACGCGCTACACCATCTTTAGGTAGATGGGCTAATATGATTTCCGGGACTACAGTCTGAAGTGTTTCGAGGGAAATACCGCCTGCGCGCAGAAGGCGAGGCGTATCTTCAGAGCAGTCAACAACCGTTGATTCGATCCCAACCTCCGACAACCCTCCTTTCAATATGCACGGAATGCGGCCTTTGAGGTCAGTGTAGACATCTTGCCAGGAGGTAGGACTTGGACGACCTGATCTGTTGGCCGAAGGTGCTGCAACCGGCACACCGCATATTTCAATAAAGTTGATTGCTTCGGGTAGGGCCGGCATACGAATAGCAATGGTGTCCAGGCCGGCGCTTACGATTTTCGGTACTTCTGGTTTGCGCTTGAAAATGAGGGTAAGCGGCCCGGGGAAAAACGAATCGATGAGTATTTGCGCTGTATCTGGAATGGAAACGGCAAGGTCATGAATCTGCTCAATACGTGAAATATGAGCGATCAAAGGATTGTCTGCCGGCCGCTCTTTGGCTGCAAAAATAGAGCGAATGGCGCGCTCATTAAACACAGATCCGCCGAGTCCATACACCGTTTCAGTAGGAAATGCGACGATCCCACCATTCCTGATAAAGACTGCAGCTTCTCCAGGATCTTCTGTAAGTTGAGTTGTTATCGATGCTAGTATATCCGACATTACCGTTAGCAACCAGTATTCAAGTGATTAAACTACCCACTAAAAACCAATAACTAACAACTGCATGCAACCCTGCTAGGATTGCCTTGCATCCCGCAATGTGCGACGGGTCCAGTTACGCAGGTCATCTAGTATAATATAAATCGTTGGCAAGATGATTAAGGTTACAACGGTGGAAAAAGTAAGGCCACCAACGATAGCGCGTGCCATTGGGAAGTAAGGAGGTCCGTCTCCACCGATTTGGGTGTTGCCAATGCACAGTGGAATCAGTCCGAGGACCGTGGTAGCTGCAGTCATAACGATCGGGCGGAAGCGGTCGTGGCCGGCTTGCAAAATGGCTTTATCACGCGGGACGCCATTCCCACGTAAAAAGTTGATATGATCTACCAGTACGATACTGTTATTTACCACAACGCCTATCAATATGAGTAGGCCAATATATGCCATGATTTGTAGCGTCGTTCCTGACATCAGGAAAAACCAGTAGACTCCGACAAAGGCAAAGTAGATAGAGAACCAGATGCCGGCGGGTTGTAATAATGACTCGAAGAGCGCTGCCATCACAAAGTAGATGAGCACAAGTGCCATCAAGATGTTGATCAGCATCAATTGTTGGGAGTCCTGTTCGTCGGTTCTGCGTTGACTGAAACCCCACTGGTATCCAGCCGGCAGATCATAGTTTTCCAGAACCTGATTAAGCCGCTTGGTACCTTCTTCTTTGCTAATACCGGCCAAACCAACTTGTACCCCCATCATTGTGATGCGGTTTTCACGCTGTATCGCTCTGGGGCCACGTGATGTTTCGAAGTTAGCCAATGCAGCCAGCTTTATAGATTCACCATTGGGCCGTTGAATCGGAATATTTCTCAGGTCATTTACAGATTGCTGATCCGTATCCTGAAATGCGAGCCGCATTTCTACTTCCCCTTCAGGTGTGCGGAAACGACGCAGATTGAATCCTCGCATCGCCGTGGATACCGTACTGGCTATTTGCTGCGTAGAATAGCCAAGCTGGCGTGCACGATCCCGGTCAACAACAACGCGGATTTCTTCTTCGCCAGATTCTGATTCCGAGCGAACATCTTGAAACCCTTCTACACGGGATAATACGTCGGCTACTTCATGCGATATTTCTTCCAGGCGTTCGCTAGACTCACCTGAAAGAATCACCCGCAAGCCTTCCTCAGGATTGTTGGATTGCCAGCTAAAGGTCGGATTGGCAATGGCCATCTTGGGAAGATTTTCGCGTATCTCTTCCTGAATTTTCTCTACGGATTTCTCTGAATCATCTCCGCCTTTGAGCATGATAGTAGACTGGGCATAACCCGGACGGAAATAACTATAAACTGATTTTATCTCAAAGTCATCTGAATTAGAAAACAGATACTCTTCAACCTTGTCAACTTCTTTTTCAACCCGTTCCAACGTATACGAACCGTTGACGTGATAATGCAGCCTTATCTGGCGTTCAGTACCTTCGTTGTCCGGGAAGAAATCTGCATTTACAAACTTTGCAGGGATAACAATACTTACAGCTACGAGGAGGATTAATCCTATCGATGTCCAGCGCCGGTTGATCAACCAGGCTAGAACGATATCATAATAGACGATGACTTTGTCGACGATTGTATCTTTTTTCTCCGAAGGCAATGGCTTCAATTTTGCCATCAGCAGCGGTACAATCGTCAGCGAGATAATCAGTGAAATACCCAGCGCAAGACAGATGGATATAGAAACGTGTTTTAGAAACAGCGTCACGTCATCAGCAGGGCTTACGATAAAGGGGAGGAATACAATACCAGTAGTAAGCGTGCCGGCTGTAACAGCTACACTTACTTCCTTAACCCCTTTAATCGTCGCTTTGACAATGTTATCCGGGTCTGCTAGCTGATTCCGGTGTATGCTTTCTGTCACCACAACGGCATTATCAACGAGCATACCAACAGCCAGCATCAAACCCATCATGGACAGAATGTTCAAGGATAGGCCGAGGAAGTAGAGTCCACCCAGTGTGATAATAATCGAGATAGGCACAGCCAGGGTTACAATAAGTGTTGTGGTCATTCTTCGTAAAAAGAAGAAGAGCACGATCAGTGCAAAAAATGCCCCGATCATCCCTGACGTGAGGAGATTGTCTAATGAGTCGACAATCCCATCAGCCGAATTGTCCATGTAGTAGATGTTAACGCCCTGGAGCTCAGGATCACTTTTAAGCTTTTCAACTTCATCAACAACCCGCTTGGCCGTTGCAACAGTATTGGCCTCAGATTCCTTGGTGATGTTCATCCCGATGGCATAGGCGCCATCCAGATGCCGGCCTTCTTGTCGTTTAGGCTCTTCGAATGCAACGCGTGCAATGTCTTTGAGCCGCAGGCCTTGATCGTTGATTGTAAGATTGGCAACCTCATCAATCGATTTTAGCTCGCCGAGCGGCCGGACCATAAACCGCTTGCTACTGTCATCAATTTTGCCGGCTGAGAACGAAAAATCACTCGATCGTAATCTGTTCGACAGTGCAACCAAATCGACCCGATGTGCAGCAACACGATCTGCCCTTAGCTCAATGCGCACTTCTTTTGGATAGACACCATAAAGCTCTACCTGGGATACGCCGTCTAGCCGTTCGAGCTTGCGCTTGACCTTCCTGTTCAACATCTCGTAAGAGCCGGAGAGGTCTTTCTCAGAAGAAATTCTGAGCGTTAAAACCGGCATATCTGACGTCGAGAATTGAAACGTGAAATATCGCTCTACATCACTGGGCCATTGTTTTTGAATGCCATCCAGTTTTTCTCGTACTTCTAGCGCCCGAATCTTGGTCTCAGTACCCCAGTCAAAAGAAAGGAAAATGTCCGATCCGTTTTCATGCGAGGTGGAGTTCATTGACTTCAGTCCACCGATCATCGCCAGCACTTCTTCAGCCGGCCGCGTAATCTGCTTTTCGATTTCCTCAGGCGATGAGCCAGGGTAGGGGATTTGCACAAAAACCCCGGGAAAGTCTATCGAAGGAAAATACTCAAGCGCCAGCAGGCGGGAAGCAATGATGCCAATCACTATGAAGGACATGAAAGACATCACCGTTGTTACGGGTCTTCGTATGGCAAATTCGGAAATGTTCATGTCTTCTGGGGTGTGGACTCAATCAGAAAATTTATTATTACTAGAACCGATAGTTGAAGGTATCAAGCTTCAGCTACTGCGTCCTTTTTCACTTTGGCGTCGGCTCTTCTGTCGAGTACCATGTACATGACTGGAATAACAACCAGCGTGAGTAGTGTTGATATAAGGAGACCGCCGATTACTGTGATCGCCATAGGGGCCCGGATTTCTGTACCTTCTCCAAAACCAATGGCCATGGGCAACAAGCCCAAGGTTGTGGTTAGCGTTGTCATCAGAATAGGACGTAATCTCAGGCGGCCGGCTTCCATGATCGCCTCGATTTTTGGAATGCCTTTTTCACGCAACTGATTGATAAGATCAACCAGTACGATGGCATTGTTCACCACGATTCCTGCCAGTAATATCAGCCCGATGAACACCACAACGCTGATGGTAGAACCCGTAATCCAAAGGGCCCATACCGCACCAATCAATGCAAGCGGGATACTGAAGAAGATGACAAAAGGATGAAGCAATGACTCAAACTGCGAGGCCATAATCAGGTAAACCAGAAATACCGCAAGTGCAAGTGCCAACAATAAGGACCTGAAGCTATTGTTCATTTCCTCACTCTGGCCACCAATGGTGACCTCCATTCCTGGTGGCACCGCGATGTCAGAAATGACGCTGTTAATTTCTTCAGCAGCCGCGCCGAGGTCTCCATAACCCAGATTGGCGGTTACAAGGGCAACGCGTTCCTGACTAATACGGCGGATTTCGCCCGGGCCTACATCAATAACCACATCGGCTACCGTTGATAACGGGATAGGGCGATCACTTTCCGGGTTTATTACCAATTCTTTGATACGATCGATGTTGGCGCGGTCTTCTTCCTTCACACGAACAAGCACGTCGATTTTTCTGTCTCTCCATGAATAGCGGGTGGCAATATCGCCACGTACATTACTCACCACGCGGCGCGCAATATCGCTGACGGAAAGCCCTAGCGCTGCAGCTCTTTCGCGGTCGAAGTAAATCTGGACTTCCGGGTTACCGCGCTCCATGGTAGACTTTACATCAATAAACCGATCCGATTGGTCTAGCCGGCTTTTAATCGCTTGCGATAAGCTTTTTAACTTGTCCAGTTCGTAGCCGGAAACCTCAATTTCGACGGGGGTATCAAACGAAAACAGGGTTGGATAATTGAATTCATACTCTACGCCTGGTTCATCCTCCAGTAACTCACGAAGCGCACCCATTGCATTGGCTTCGCCAGACGTACCAGCATTGGATTGCAGGGCAACGTGGACTTCCCCCCAGTTTTCCCCGCCTTGGTCAGGATTGGCGTCGAGGCGATTTCCTGTGCCGGCTACTGCAAAGGTCGTGCGAATATCAGATACATCAATTGCCGTCCGCTGCAGTCTGGATAAAACCTGGTCTGTTTGCTCGAGCGGAGTGCCGGGTGCTAGTTTAAACTCTACGTTAAACTCTCCCTGAGAAAGCTGCGGGATGAGTTCAATACCCAGTTTCGGTACCATCAACATGGTGCCGGCAAATATGGAGAACGCAATCGTAAGAATTAAAGCCTTTCTGTTGAGTGCCCATTTTAAGAAAAACGGATATCTTTCTGATAAATAGTTGTTGCCCGACTGGAATGCACGCGTAAATGGCGAAAAGAGAAGGCGAAATACTTTACTTACTATCGCAAAGAAACCCATGACCAACCAGGCAATGAATGTCGGTATTTTATTGAAAATGAAGATGCGTATTTTGCGTAGTACGCGACCAAAACCAGTTTTTGGTTCTTTCAGTTCGGGTGCTGGAATAGACTGTTCAGCATTTCTTTTCCCAAATGAAGCGAGCATCGGGATAAGCGTGATGGCCACTACGAGAGAAGCTAGCAGTGAAAACGTAACCGTTAGCGCCTGATCTTTAAACAATTGGCCGGCGATACCTTCCACAAAAACGAGCGGGAAAAATACAGCGATGGTTGTAAGTGTAGACGCAATAACTGCCTGAGCAACCTCGCTGGCACCCAATCGGGCTGATTGCAAGGTGTCTTTACCCATCTCTCGATGCCGGGCTATATTCTCCAACACCACTATCGAGTTATCAACCAGGAGTCCAATACCAAGCGCCAGGCCACCGAGGGACATGATATTCAACGACAAGTCGTAGCCAAACATCATGTTGAATGTTGCGATAATCGAGACTGGAATAGATACGGAGATAATAACCGTTGTCTTGAAATCTCGTAGGAAGAGATAGAGAATGAGTATCGCGAGGAGGCCGCCAATAAGGCCGGCGGTTACTACATCATTGACCGCGCTTTCGATGAAGGTAGACTGGTCATACACATTGACCAGCTTCATTTCACTTGGCAGCTCAGACTTGATAAATTCTAATTTGCGCTGAACATTCTGCGCTACGTCAACAGTATTCGCGTCGCCTTCTTTATAGACAGCCACTTCAACCGCTTCCCGTCCATCTATTCGCGTAATGGCTTCCCGCTCCTTATAGCTCAGGTCGACTGTAGCAATGTCGCGTAGATAGATTGGGGCGAGCCCCTGGTTGTCAATAATTACATTGCCAATTTCGTCGACGCTTTCAAATTCGTTTACCGTTCGTACCAGATATTGCTGTACGCCTTCTTCGAGCCGGCCGCCAGAGAGATTGACATTCTCTGCATTAAGTACTTGTACAACCTGAGCGATTGTGAGGCCTAGTTGAGAGATTTTATCCTGGTCGATAAGCACCTGGACTTCATCTTCAAGGCCACCACTGATTTTAACAGATGCAACACCTGCAGTAGCTTCAAGGTCTTTTTTCAGCTGCTCATCTGCAAATCGACGGATAAATTTGAGCTCGTCTTCATCCAGGTTGTAAGATTCATTCAGCGCTGCAGGTATGATGGTAGAATCTGCACTTGCAAGCATTGCTTGTGAGTCATCCACATAGAGCCCGAATCGCATAATCGGATCCAGAGAAGGGTCGAAGCGAAGGAGGACAGGGCGTTCAGCTTCTAGTGGTAGCCGCAACGCATCCAGTTTTTCGCGCACTTCCATGCGTGCGATATCAATGTCAACGCCCCATGCAAACTCCAGGACTACATCGGATTGTCCTGTGCGAGAGATGGACTCCATCTTGCCAAGATTCTTGACTACGCCAAGTGCTTCTTCAATGGGCTTGCTGATCAAGTTCTCAATCTCCGCCGGCGCTGCGCCTTCGTAGGACGTTCTTACGGTAAGCGTGGGGAAGGTAAGATCGGGCAGGAGGTTGATAGAGAGCCGTGAAAGCGACACCGTTCCAAACAGTAGAACGGCCAGCGTAAACATAGCAATGGTAACCCGCCGGCGGATGGAGAGGTCTATAATTTTCATAAGTCCGGGTTCAATATTCCAAGTCTAGCAACAGAGCAGCGCCGGAGAAATGCCATAGTTAAGTTTTGATCAGAATCGCCCGTGAGCCAGTGACTGAACAACCAAACCTTAAACTATGAACCTTGAACCCGGAACTGATAACAGTAGGGTCCTATTTGATTACTTCAACCCTTGCGCTGTCGCGTAAGCTGCCTTGCCCTGCAGTAATGATCTGAGCGCCTTCATCGATGCCATCAAGAATTTCTACGTGCAAGTTATCAACGTACCCTCTGTTGATTATTTTGCGGAAAGCCAGACTGTCCTGCACTACGTAGAGGGAAACTTCGCTGTCTTCTTCAACCACAGCTTCTTTTGGTACAAGCAGCGTTGCCATGTGCGTATCATATACAATTTGTACGCGCCCGAACATGCCTGGCTTCAACTGCCGGCTTTTGTCCTTCACTTCAATAGTTACTTTGAACGTACCCGTTGTTGCGTCAACAATTGGGCTGATTCGTTTGATTTTACCGTCGAATATCGTACCTGATAGCGCGTCTACAGTAAGCCTGGCTGTTTGGTTGGCTTTCAGTTTACCCAGCTCTTTTTCTGGTGCGTACATGATCGCGAGGAGGGGGTCGAAATCAGAGACCATGAACGTTTGTTCGTTGACCTGTAGTGTGTTGCCTACTTTGATATACCGTTGAGAAACGATACCTGATATAGGTGCGCGAACCGTTGTGTAATCTAACTCCAGTTTCGCCAGGTTATAAGCAGCCTGCTGCGTTTCATAATCAGACTTGCCCTGTTCAAATACCTCAACGCTAATCAATTGCTTTTCGAAGAGCCCTTCATTTCTTTCGTGCTCTCTTTTGAGTTTGTTGAGGTTGACTTCTGTTCTTGCCAATTCGAGTGCAAGACGTTCTCCGTCCAGCCTTGCGAGTGCCTGACCAGCTTTCACCCGATCACCTTCTTCAACAAAGATTTTCGTAACGACACCGCTGGTCTTCGTTGCAACTGTTGCTTCTTCTTCTGCTTCGAGCGATGCTGTTCCTGAGAAAAATGCAGAAATATCGCCACGAGTTACAAAAGCGGCTTCTACTGGTACTGCCGGTACTACCTCCTCTTCTTCTTCCTCTGGCGGCTGGGATTGCGCATTACTGCAACCCATTTGATAAGTGGCCAATAGCAGGAACGCCAACAGGTAAGTTAATTGTGACAATCGATACATGGAATTCTTTGGGTGCGTTTCAAACAGATATAAGAGAGGTCAACCGGTGTTTAGTTGCCTTTGCCTACGGGCACGTTTGAAATAAGGTTACAGTAAACATTATGCCTAAAGAACGAGAGTGTTGAACCAATAGTTACAGTTGAAGTAAGGTGTTTGTGTTAAGACTGGATCAAGGTTTTACGCTTATAGATACCGATGAGATCGAATGATAAATGCAAGCGGTTTTAGCCGGCCAGAAGACAGCAATTCGCCCATGTTACTTGTGCATGGTGGTGCCTGGAATATTCCGGATGAAGAATGTGACGCGCACCGAAGTGGGTTGCTGAAAGTGCTTCAGATAGGTAAAAAAAGCCTCCTTGGCGGTAAGAATGCCCTTGATGTAGTAGCAGAAGTTGTTGCCGGAATGGAGTCTGATGGCGCTTTTGATGCCGGGGTAGGTGCTGTATTGACAAGAGATGCAACTGTCGAGCTGGATGCCGGAATTATGCAAGGAGAAGATATTCTTTATGGCGCTGTCTCAGGCGTTAAGCATTTTGCAAACCCGGTCAACATCGCAAAAATGGTGCTCGAAAAAGGGCAGAGACAGTATTGTTTTCTTTCAGGATCTGGGGCAGAGAATTTTGCACGTGATGCTGGATTTCTCGAAGTGACCAATGATTCACTGATTTGTGATCGAGAAATGCGTCGTTACGAGCTACTGAGAAAGCAATCGATATATCACACCAGCCACCCTTTTTTACCCGGGAAAGAGGATAAGCCACGAGGAACTGTAGGCTGCGTTGCACTTGACAAAAACGGTAGATTGGCAGCAGCGACATCTACGGGCGGCACACCTTATCGTATTGCTGGTCGGATAGGGGATTCACCGATGCCCGGCAGTGGATATTATGCAAATGAAATGGGCGCGTCTAGTGCTACGGGTTGGGGAGAGGCGATTGCCAGTGTCTCTATGTGTTATGAAGCGGTACGGCTCCTTGGTGACAAGACGGCTGAGGTGGCAGCCCTTGAATCGATCACACTGCTGAACAACTTGATAAAAAATGAGGATGGCGCCGGCGCTACAGGCGGTATTATTTTGCTTTCAAAAAGAGGTGCCGGCGGATTTGCATTTTCTACCCCCCGTATGGCCCGTGGAGGATGGTGTGAAGGCGGGGAATTATGGGCTGAGGTGTAGGGTAGGGTTGCGGGTTTAATGTTCAAGGCTTAGGGTTATGGTTTTAAGAACGTGAGCTGGTATGCATTGTTGGTAG
>JBGCEN010000468.1:0-23553 GCA_045106435.1 Rhodothermales bacterium | reverse complement strand
GTAGCCGGCCTTTGCAAGTGTCCGGCATTCCTTCTGAAATACCCGCGTATCAAAAGGCCTGTGTGTAGATGTCAGATGAACGCTTTCTCCCACAAATGAAGACATGCTAGTTGAATGGGTTTCGGGTTTAGGGTTCAATGTTTCGGGTTGTTTAAGGTTAAGCTGTTGGCTGGAACCCGAAACCAGTCACGGCTGGAGTGAAGAAGTATTTATGACGCTACCGGGAAGAGTCTACCGAAAATAAGGCACTTCGGAACGTGAATTTTTATTGGAAGATATGCAGTGTATGGTGTTTCGCACCTTTTCGCGGGGAAGTGTATGGCGTGGAGTAACAAAATGCCGGCTTTGATATACAATTAAGTAACCTGGGTTGTGTGCTATAACCTGAAGATTTTGAATTGAGTCTTCAGTCTTCAGATATTAGTCTTCAGTAATAAAAAATAAGAACTGACAACTGACAACTGAATACTCAGGCACATTCTTCTAAGTATGCCACACGCCCTAGAGTTAATTACTGTCCAGTTTAAAAAGAGCGTCTGTTGTGCAAAAATATATCGACCTTTTTTTTGCGAGTTACAAAGGGTATGCGAATTACCTCTGGAATGAGATTTTAAACCCACATTGGAGCAATTATTTTTACTGGTTAATTGCTGTATCGCTTTTTTTCTTTGCCCTTGAGCTGCTAAAACCGTGGCGGCAAAAGCAGGCGAGGTTTAGAAAAGATTTCTGGCTGGATTTCTTCTACATGTTCTTTAACTTTTTCCTGTTCTCCCTCATTATATACAATGCTGCATCAGACGTTGTTGTCAATCTTTTCAATGACTTGCTGGGCATATTTGGTATAAGTAACCTGGTGTCTATCCATTTGGATAGCTGGCCGGTATGGGCGCAACTGTTTACACTTTTTGTGCTCAGGGATTTTATGCAATGGAATATTCACCGATTGTTGCATAGAGTACCCTCCTTGTGGGAATTCCATAAAGTACACCATTCTGTAGAGGAGATGGGATTTGCAGCCCATCTGCGGTTTCACTGGATGGAAAACGTCGTTTACAGGGTTATAGAGTACATCCCGCTGGCTATGATTGGCTTCGGGATCGACGATTTCTTCATTGTTCACCTGTTTACCCTGGCTGTAGGGCACTTTAATCACTCTAACTTCACGATCAATCTCGGTATTTTAAAGTATATATTTAATAATCCACAGATGCATATTTGGCATCATGCAAAGGAATGGCCTAAATCCCATCGATTTGGCGTGAACTTTGGGCTTACCCTCAGCATCTGGGATTATCTGTTCGGAACTGATTACATACCCTATAACGGGCGTGATATTGAGCTAGGTTTCGATGGGCTGGATACGTTCCCCAAAACGTTCGTTGCCCAAAACCTTCATGGCCTCCCGTTTTCCCTCCGAAAAGAAAAGGAGCAAAAAGAAAATGGTAGTGACGTGGAGTCCGCCACAACCTGATTAGTTTTTTAATGAACATAAGACGATTTTTCTTCTCTGCGATCTTGTTGGCTGCAGTGATTGTAACTGTGCCGTTGTACTGGCCCAGCTCTACACCTGAAGTGACACCAGACGCATTGATGGGTTATATCGGAAATGGCGAAGCCCCGGCCATTCTGGATGTTAGAACCCGCCCCGAATTTGATGGGGGCCATTTGCCTAATGCAATTCATGCATCAGTATTTACGCTGTATTCTGAGCACGATAATCTGGCTATTTCACAGCAGGAGACCCTCGTTCTATATTGTGGATCCGGGCTTCGTGCCCGTGTGGGCGCATTGATCTTAAGACTGGCCGGCTATGAATCTGTTTACATTCTTGAAGGACAGCTTAATCGATGGAAGAAAGGGGGCTACCCTGTTATTGCGACTTGATGTTATAGCTACTTGATTCTGTTTAAATAGGTCGATACACTTCTGCGGTTTGTTGCGTGGTTTATTACAATGATTCCTGTATACCCATCTGACGCTGTCTGAAAAATAATCAGACAAGAAAGCGTAATTCAGGAAATACACGTTGTCAGGTTGGAAATGGCACCTAATCACCGTTTAAAGCGCGATGTGTCGTGGTTTATTGTCTTGATTTTCATTCCAAATCAACCCATTAGTCGTCAGTAATCCCTATCTTTGAGGCCTGCAAAAAATCTTTAATTTTGGATTTTCAGGTTTTTATCCTGATCCTGAGGAGGCGTTAACGCCTATTTTATGCTCGGTAGGTTACCGATGAAATATCTTGTTTGTTTTCCCATGAAGACCACCCGCCCTCTCCCCAAGGGACCTTCGGCAAACTAGATCACGCTACCACTACAGGAAAGAATGTAAAATACGCTCATGAGTGTGATTCCGAGTCACTTGCCGGAGGTTTTAGCTAAAGTGGATTCAACAGATTTCTTGTTGGAGAAAATCCAGTTATCGCCTCTCGCTGAAATTGGCAATACCCCGTTAATCAAGCTTCGAGAGCTGACGGCACATCTGCCAGATACGGTTTCTGTTTATGCAAAAGCAGAACACCTCAACCCAAGTGGTTCTGTAAAAGATCGGGCGGGGCTTTATATCATTGAGGCGGCCATCAGATCAGGAAAATTGCACAAAGGCATTACGCTGATTGATTCAACCAGTGGGAATACGGGTATCGCCTATGCCATGATAGGTGCGAGTTTGGGCATTCGGGTTGAGATTGCGATGCCGGCCAGCGCCTCGGAAGAACGAAAGAGGATCTTGCGGTCATTTGGTGCCATACTTACGCTTACGGACCCCGATCTGGGATCGGATGGTGCACAGCAGTACGTAAAGGATAAGATGCGATCCAATTCTAAAGGATATTTCTACGCAAATCAGTACAGCAACGATGCCAACTGGCGTGCTCATTTTGATGGTACAGGCGTTGAAATTTTAGAACAAACTGATGGCCAGGTTACGCATTTTGTTGCCGGCCTGGGCACCACAGGTACTTTTGTTGGGGTATCTCGCCGGCTCAAAGCATACAGCGAAGCCATCCGATGTGTATCGGTGCAGCCAGATATCGCCAAGCACAGTTTGAAAGGGTTGCGCCATCTGGAGTCAGCCATGATCCCAGGTATTTTTGACGATTCTTTGGCAGATTTCGACCTGCGCTGCTCAGACGAGGAGTCTTTTGAAATGACCCGTCGGCTGGCTCGAGAAGAAGGACTGCTGGTTGGCATTTCTGCCGGCGCCAATGTTGCCGCTGCAATCAAGCTGGCAGAGCAAATGGAAGTCGGACACATTGTGACCGTGCTTTGTGATAGCGGTAACCGATACTTGAGCCACGACCTTTGGGCCTAGGCTGCAATTCTCATCTTGCTGTGCAAATCAATCTTTTTCTGGAGCAAACTTGCGTTTATTGGTTTGCAGATAAGGTCGTTTGCGCCGGCTTTCATCGCATTTAACATATCCTGGATCAACTGGCTTTCCGTGCAAATGAGCATCGGTGTATCCTTGTAGGTCGTTGAAGACCTTAGAGCCTTTACGATTTTTGTACCGATGCCGTCAATGGACAAGTCGATAATGAAAAAATCAAATTCATGCATTTGCATGAGTTGGAGGCCATCGTCGTACGTAGTAGCAGACCATAAGCTGCTATAGCCTGTTTTCTGTAGTTCAGTTTGCAGGTGATCTGCACCTTGCTCACAATTGCTCCAAATTAATATCTTTAAATCCTTTTTGCCTCTTGCAAGCGTTGCGGCATTGGAATTAAAAGGAATGTTGGAATGAGGGGATGTTGGTTTTGCCGGGGGGAGTTGAATGGCTGGTTTAGGTCGGGTTGATAATTCCGGAGAATAATCGGGTGAGAACCATAAACCTGTGCTGGTGCTTTCCTGCATAGCGATCTCAAAGTCTTGTTAAGGGCTATCAAGAAGCACTTCTACCGGGTTAGAAGTACTCTCATCATGTAAAACACTGTTTGCAAGCACTGTACCAATTAGGTAGTCTGCTGTAAGTAGATCAAGACGGTCGGTTTGGCGTTATGGATTAAAAAGGGCTCATGCTGTCTGAAATGCATGATTGTAGTCTTTTTATTCGCCCCTTTAATTTATAGACATCTTTCTACGCAGCAGGTTGGTTTGCCAAAATTGTGGCCGTTTTATTTAAACGTGCGCAGGTCTCAGAAAAAGACCCATCTGTGTACCTGCTTTGTTTTTGAAAACGAAAGTGGAAAGGGGCGCTGAATTGCCGGTGTTCAACGGTGCCCCAGGTCTGTGGCACAAACGGTCCATTTATATCGTACAGGCTTTTTGGAGTGCGTGCAAGAGATGTTTTGGACTCCAGATGTTATAGCGTAAATTTCCTTCAGTCGTCCAGCCTTATCCAGTATAGACCAATCGGTAAATCTACAGCCGGCATGTTTACTTTTTTGATAAATATCTTCTATCTCATTTTTTTTATCATCACGTCGTTGGTTTTCTTTTTGATCGCTTCGGTGACAAAAATATGTACCTTCGCTTTTGATAAGCGGTTGGTGATCTTGCATCGCTTTGCGTCTTTATGGTCTTCTTTTTATCTGTGGCTGGCACCTAATTTCAAGGTTGAAATTTTTGGACGAGAGAAGATTCGCCGTGATGCAACCTATGTGGTTGTGGCAAATCATCAATCGATGGTAGACATTATGCTCGGCTACCGCCTTTTTTTTCATTTCAAGTGGGTAGCTAAAGAGGAATTGCTCAAGGTGCCTTTTATTGGATGGAATATGCTTTTAAATCGGTATGTATTTGTAAAGCGAGGGGATAGGCAGAGTATTCTTGATATGATGAAAGCGTCAGAAGCACATCTGCGAATGGGCAGCAGTATTTTTATATTTCCTGAAGGCACTCGTTCACCCAATGGAGAAGTACAGGACTTTAAGGCAGGAGCGTTTTCACTGGCAAAAAGAGTTGGTGTACCAATCCTGCCCATTGCCATTAAAGGCAGCATCGGCAGCTTGCCGAAGGGTCAGTTCTACGTCAAAGGACGTCACCATATGGAAATTACTGTGCTGGATGAAGTGTCAGTTGATGTTGTCGCTGAAAAAAGTGCTAAAGAGTTGGCGAACATGACGCGTACGGCAATTGCAGATCATATCAGCGATTCTGCTCCGCAGCTTACCGAAGAAAAAGAGTTTATCGGAGAAAAAGAGTAGCGTTATTGCTCAGCTTCTCAAGCTTCTTATTACGGAATGCGTTCCAGCATTCGCTTGGCTAGCTGGCGGTTTCTGTTGTCTTGTGTTGTTTGCGCCGGGAGCGCTTCAGCCTGCTTTAGATGCACGATAGCCTCTTCTGGCCGGCCTACTGCAATAAGCGATAATGAAAGTTCAAATCGGGCGACGTGTAGATCAGGGTCTTCTTCTACGGCGCGAGATAACAACGAAACGGCATTTTCTTTGGTGCCTTCAGGGATTTGGCCAAACAGTGCTTGTGCGAGGGTTCTTTCCATCCAGGAGGAGCTTGCAACCTCTCTGTTGAACAAGCCATACACTACGAGGAGTTGGGCATCTGTAGGATCGATCGCAAGGCCGCGCTTGCAGTGTGCCTCAATTTCACGACTAAAAGATACCTTTCTTCGGCCGCCTATGAATAACGCGAGACTCCCTTTTGAAAGCGCCAGATAAAAATGCGTTTTTGCGCTGTCGCTGTGATGCCTTTGAAGACCCTCGGCATACGTTACAGCTTCTAGAAATAATTCCTCCGCCGCGCTTTTTTGATCTGCAGCGCTGAAGTCATTGCCAAGGTCCGTTGCGGTACGGGACAGGCGAGAAAGTACCGGGAATGAAGTTGAGTCGACCAAGAAAGCTTTTCGGTAGGTCTGAATGGCGAGTTGATTATCCAGTCTGCGATAAAAAACATCGCCCTCAGCCAGCAACGCTTGTACTTTCAGCGAATCTTCAGACGGTTCAAGCGCCGGCAGATTCTCGATCAGGCCATTTAAGGACTGATGTGTCATCGAGAGATGAGAAAACGAAAAATCGCCCGTTATAGCGCCAAGTGCCTGGGCCGGCTTGCTCAAGCTCCATACAAGACCAATGGTCAGGCAAATAATAACGGCCGAAAAATAACGCATGGGTACTGAAATGAAAGCCCAGAACGTGGAAAAGCAATTAAACAATGTGCGAAACAATGAAGAACGTAAAACATCTATTCATAGGGTGCAACAGGGCAATGAAAATGTAACGTGCTCCATAGAACAAAAAGAGTAAATTATCTCCTTTCGTTGCTTTGTCCTATCAATATACAAAATCAATTTCTGTTTACTTACACAGGCTATAACATGCGCGCAACAAGGACTTTTCGATTTGTGTGGCTTCTGGCTGCAATGTTGGTCTATTTGTCAGGGTTGGTCTTTTTGTCTGGTTGTGATTCAGGTGCAAATGATGGGGATGACCGTGTTGTAGCCGGCGTAGATTTGGATGAACTGTTTGCACCAGTTCAGTCGAGCGAGATCCAGTCTATTCTCGATGACTGGGCGCAACGCGACGTGTCTGTGCAAAATCTCGAGATCGTAGCCACCGACACGGTAGATTTTAATACAACCAAACGCGGGATCGTGAATGTTGTCTCTCATACGGTTGCCGGCTTAAAACACTATGGCGCGATCGTCACACCGCTGACTGAATCAACCGAAGAGCTACCGGTGATGATTTACAATCACGAAGGAGATGACGGTGTGAACCTGGATGCCACCTTAACTTTTCTAACGCTGGGCATCAATCGGTTTGTAGATCAGCTCATTTTTGTTGTGCCTTCATTCAGGGGAGAGGCGTTGACAGTAAATGGCATTACCTATCAATCTGAGGGCACGATAGATCCCTGGAATTATGATGTTGATGATGCACTGGCTCTGTTGAATGTTGCTCTGGAGACAAACCCTCGGGCAAGTGCTGAGCAAATTTTTGCATTCGGTTTTAGCAGGGGAGGTGGTGTTGCGTTATTGATGGCCAGTCGGGAGCCGGCTATTGATTTGGTGGTGAATTATTTTGGCCCAACTGATTTCTTTGTGCCCGATGTGCAGCAAATCTTTGCTGAAGCACTCGATGGAGAACTGCGGGACATTCCCATTATTGATTTTCTGAACGAAGAATACATTCTGCCCCTGAAGAACGGCAACCTCTCCGTAAACGATGTGCGCACTCAAATCATCAGGTGGTCTCCGGTGTATTTTGCTGATCGGCTGCCGCCCGTCCAGATACACCACGGTGAACTGGATATGATCGTGTCGATCGAACATGCCCGCTCGTTGGCGGATGCCTTGCAAGGGCTAGGTCGAGATGCTACAGAAATTGATTTGAACGTGTATCCTGCCGCCGGCCATAATCCCATCCAAATGTTGGAAAGCTTTGATCGCGTAGTGGAATTCGTGACCCGGCTGATCCCGTCTATTTCTTAAAAAGTCAAAAGTCAAAAGTCAAAAGTCAAAAGCTAAAAGTAAAAACCCTAAACCCTAAACCCTAAACCCTAAACCCTAAACCCTAAACCCTAAACCCTAAACCCTAAACCCTAAACCCTAAACCCAGCCCCCGCGCTCACTGCTGCTCTTCATCGAAGAACAGGTTTACATTATCGATTTGTGGCGCACTGCTTAATTCTCTGGTAAGCGATTCACTGTAGTTTGTCTTGCGTAACTTGACAAAGTACGTTAGGTCAAGGACGGCTCCGTCCTGAGAGGCGCGTACAGTAACCAGTTTTTGGCTCTTGCAGTATTTCTTCAAAATGTTCATGTGAGATTCTGACAGGATCTCTTCGCCCTGGGTCACTTTGCCATTGCCGCCGGCGGGATCTGTATACGTCATCTGCAACAGGTACGCATTCCTGTTGATTGCGGCATAGTTGGTTTTAGATGTGATCAGGATCACCAGGCCAATGATGAGTGTGCTGCCAAGGGCCAATGAGTACATGCCTACGCCGGCTGCCAGCCCTACGGCCAGGGAGAAAAAGATAAAGACAATGTCTTGCGTGTCTTTGACCGCTGTCCTGAATCGAATGATTGACATGGCCCCCACGAGCCCAAAAGCGCGCGCAAGGTTGTTGCCGATAACGATGATGATAACAGCTGCAATCATCGTCAGGTAAATCATGGATCGAACAAAGGTGGGGGAATAGTTTGATCCACGGTATGTAAAACGGTAGAGCAGTGTTATCAGAAATCCACACAAAAATGCTACGCCAAGCCCTGTGAGGACCTGGAATAGGGTAACACCAGGAGAAATGACGCCCTGAAAATCACTCAGCATGGCTCTCCAAAATCTTTAAATCCTGCTTCTGAATCAGCGTTGGTACGGACGCTTTTTTGAGCAACCAAAGGGGTATTTCTGAGATATCTGGCGCTCAAAGACAATAACAAATCCGCTCCCTTTAAACCGGTGCATTGCTCAAGGCCCATACAATATTTAGACAAAGCCTCTTTTTGCAATTTGAAATTCGAAAGTATGGGGGTGATCCAATTCGGGAAAGCGTGATTGTACTTTATCTCGAGGATAAAATATCCTGGCAAAACAGCTGTCATGTCACTTTCGGAATAAAGCTCGGAAAGATCTTGTGCCAGTTTGCTTCTAAGATTTTTGTCAAATGTAATTCTGAGTGTTGGATTGATTTTACCTTCAAACGCTTCTCTCTCATAAACCACTAAATTTGAGCATTGCAGGTTGTTTCGGTACACATGATAAAGAAATTGATTGGCTGCAGTCAACGTCTCTTGATCTGCCTTGATTAAGGTACTCAGGTCCACTTTTTGTCCTGGATTGAATATAGCTCCCAGGTTTTCGACAGGGATGGGAGCCCTTGTCTTTTTTATGCGTGATTCAGATTTTCTTTTAATCTCTAGAAATACGGGGCCCTTGTGCTGTGGAAGATTGTACGCGCGTAAACGTAGTTTCTTTCTGTCTTTTAAACCATCAATCTTCTCTTTATAGTATAAAAATCTGGGTGTATCCAAATAAATACTACGTATCGTATAGCCCGTATCTTTAAAATCCCTGCCATGTTTATCGAGATGTACCAAAGGGGCAATTGTACTACGCAATTTGTGTAGCAACGCATTGGGTACAAGGTATTTGATTTCTGATCTCATGGGGTCCGTCTCACGACTATCTCGGGCAACGCGTTAATTTAGCCGGTGTTTTAAATAAGTTGTAAGAGATACCTTGCCGCAGCCAAGCGTTGCGTTTACCATCATGTTGGGTAAGATCTGAGGATAATACCCCGTTACACGTGCAATAGCCGGCACAACCTGCTCCCCGTTTATTCTGTGAATGGTATCCCCAATATCCAAAAGCTCTCCGGTAAACTCTTCTTCTGTATCTGGGATAGAGATCTGCACGGTTGCACCAGTCTCCAGTAAAGCTGATTTGCGCCAATGGATAGGCATCAGCACAAGAAAACCCGTTGTGTCTCGGATGGTAAGTAAGGTGTCCGGGGCAAAAGAGCGGGCTACATATCCATTTATAGGAGAGATAAGCGTTTGAAATTGCAACCGTTTTTTGAGCGCGTCTATGGACGCCTGTAAAGCCTGGACTTCGGTACGCGTCAGGTCAATTTGTTCTTGTCTGGCACCCATTTCTCGCGCTGTGAGTTGTGCCTTGGCAATGGCTACATCTGCATTGTAAACTTCTTGCAGACTCTCTGCTGCCTGTAGTTCTTCTTCTGCGATTAATTCCTGCTCGAAAAGCTGGCGTAATCTTGCTAGTACGTTGGTATGTTCTTTTGCGCGTGATTCCGCTCTTAGAATGCCTTGCCGTGCTTCATCGATCAACGGGGGCTTTTCGCCGGCAGCAAACATACGGAGAGAGGCTTGTCTCGTAGCAAGCTCTCCTTGCAGGTCTGTAAGCCGAAGATTTATCTCGCTTGAATAGATGGTCCCAATGGTGTCGCCGGCTGATAAGAATCGCTTCCCGAAGACGTTTTTGTTTAACGTGAACTGGATGGCATCTCCTCTCTCAAAACGATTTATCGCGTAGGAATTTACCGTGCCCAATTCGTGATCCTGCAGCGTACCACGTAAACCGCCGTCTGCTGATTGAATGAGACGCCACTCTTTGATAGGTAGTATTTTGCCTGGTGATTCAATGGACAAAGCCACTTCATCTGGTAAAAACAGACTTGCAGCAAAAATGAGCGCCAATCCTGCTATGATGCCTGCCCATATTTTTAACATGCTCTGTCCGGTGGATGTAGAAACTGATAAAGTTAAAGATACGCAGTTGTGCTATCTATGACTTGTTTCGGGGATGAAGTTTAAGGTATAGTGTTTTTTCGTGCAAGAATCCCGGTTTTATCCCTGAAGGATCGAGGAAATCGCTGATTAGCGGGCAGAAGTACTAAATACCTTTCGTTCCGTACAGCCTTCATGCTGGCAAACGTTCAGCAGGTACTCCTGTGTCTCAAGTATATGCGGAGCGAATCACACACGCTGGTTTCGACATGTGCTAAAGTAATTTGGTGTCTTTGCCGGCTTTTTTGAGAATACTCAACTGGTCGTCTGTAAGGTTCTCCGGCGTGTGTAATTCAATTTGTACGTACAGGTCACCCGTTTTTTTTCTCGTCTCAACGCCCTGACCTTTAAGTCTGAGCTTGGTGCCATGCTGTGTGCCGGCTGGGATCTTGACTTTAATCCGATTGCCATACGCGTTGATTACGTTGCGTGATATACCAACAATGGCTTCTAGCGGATTGATGGAGCAGGTAATATGGAGGTCATCACCGCGCCGGCGATAATAGTTGTGTGGCTCTACCTCAAAGGTGACATACAAATCGCCGGCAGAGGTCGTACCTACTTGTCCGCGCCCTTTGAGTTTAATTTTGAAGCCCGGTTGGACGCCGCGAGGGATCTTGATTCGGATGGTTTCGCCATGCGGCAGGGTAAGCTCTGTTTTGCCGCCGCGCAGCGCTTGCATAAAGTTAAGCCGTACTCGGGTATCAATGTCCAGACTTGATCTTCGACTTCTGCTTTTTTCCGCCGGCCGTTTTGGTTCTCCTTCGCTTCCGAAAATTCGATTGATAAAACCAGAGAAACCACCATTGTCGTCGCCAAGGTCAAATATGTCTTGCGTATTGGCGGTTGGCCCTTTCTGTCGATCTCTTCTTACAAATGTACCGTCCGGTGCACGATAAAATTGATCGCCGTTTGCTGTTTGGAAAGGTGCAAATGGATCTTTCTTGAACTGATTGTACTCCCTCCTGCGCTGAGGGTCTGAAAGGGTATCGTAAGCTTCCTGAATAGATTTAAAGCGTTCCTCGGCATCCGGTTGGTCCGGATTCCGATCAGGGTGGTATTGGCGTGCAAGAGCCCGGTAGCTCTTTTTGATTTCTTCCGGGCTTGCCTTCTCGCTAATACCGAGGATCTTATAATAATCTTTTGCCTTGGCCATCAGGATAAACTAGAGTAAAAGCCTCAACAAACACTTACTTAGTGCGTACCTTTTCGATCCGCAAAGAGACACAAAATTTGTATCTTCCGCAGAATTAGTGAACTTCGTCCTCAATTGAGATCGGCTGCATGCAGCAAAAAGAAAACCGAAAACCGTATCGTCCGCAAAAAATCAAAAAGCTCCTGGTTGCAAACAGGGGCGAAATTGCAGTGCGTGTTATGCGTACTTGTAAAGAGCTAGGTATAAAAACAGTTGCTGTATTTAGTGAAGCGGATCGCAGTGCCTTGCACGTTCAAGTTGCTGACGAAGCATACTTCATTGGCGCAGCACCATCCAAGGAATCTTACCTTGTAGAAGAAAAGATTCTTGAGGTTGCAATACAGGCAGGTGCAAATGCTATTCATCCCGGATATGGGTTCCTGTCTGAAAATGCAGCCTTTTCTGAAGCATGTAAACGCGAAAAAATTATTTTTGTTGGCCCATCAGCAGACGCCATTCGGGCAATGGGGGATAAAACGACTGCGCGTGCAATGATGGAGCAGGCCGGCATCCCTATGGCGCCGGGTACAACAGAAGCGATTGATGATGTCAAAAGAGCCGCTGAGATTGCAAAGGAAATAGGATATCCTGTTTTGATCAAGGCTGCGGCGGGTGGCGGTGGCAAAGGAATGCGGCTCGTTGAAGATCCTGCAGATTTTGAACATGCCATGGAAATGGCGCAGCGCGAAGCTGATTCTGCCTTTGGAGATGGACGTGTGTTTCTCGAAAAGTATATTGTACAGCCGCGCCATATCGAATTCCAGGTGCTTGCAGATGAACACGGAAACTGTATTCATTTGTTTGAACGGGAGTGTTCTGTCCAGCGCCGGCATCAAAAAGTAATCGAAGAAGCACCTTCTTCAATCCTTACGCAAGCTGTACGGGATGCCATGGGAAAAGCAGCCGTCGATGCGGCGAAGGCGTGTAATTACTCGAATGCGGGTACTGTTGAGTTTTTGGTCGACAAAGACCTGGATTTCTATTTCATGGAAATGAATACCCGCTTGCAGGTCGAACATCCGGTCACTGAGTTAATCACTGGGCTTGATCTGGTGGAAGAGCAGTTGCGTGTTGCAGAAGGCGAAGTCCTTTCGCTGACGCAGGATACTGTGAAAATCCAGGGCCATGCCGTGGAGTGTCGTGTTTATGCAGAGGATCCAGAAAATAATTTCCTGCCAAGTCCGGGCAAATTAATCGTACATCGCCCGCCTTCGGGGCCCGGCGTTCGGCTCGATGCCGGCGTTGAGGAAGATGGCGAGGTCCCTATTCACTATGATCCGATGATCTCTAAATTGATCACCTATGCTGCTACCCGTGAAGCAGCAATTTTCAAAATGGGACGTGCACTTGCTGAATATGAAGTTGCTGGTGTAAAAACGACCATTCCGTTTTGTGCATTTGTCATGGGACATGAAGCCTTTATAAAAGGAAATATATCAACCCATTTCGTGGCCGATCATTTTACCCCGGAGACCCTCTCTGTTGCTTCAGAAGGAGAGCAGTTGGCTGCAGCTATTGCAGCTGCGTGGCATGTACATCACAGTAAAAATCAGGATGGGCCGGTTGAGATAATGCCATCAACAAGTGCCTGGAGGAAGCGGAAGAGGTTTTAGATGAGGTTACAGATATGCCGCACTTTTTAATTGTTACCCTCTTCCCAAAAATAGACTAAAAACAGAACGCGCACCTCGCGGGAATTACCCAACCAATTGCCCCCCGGTAAAATGGTCGGATTACTCCTACGCAGTGCGCGTTTTGATTTCGTAAGTAATAATAACAATCCTGAAAAGAATGCAATAGCTCCTTTGGCTTAACCGCTATGCGCCGTTTTTATGCTGGACCGGTGCTAAACTCAATAAAAAGATGTGCTTACGCAATCCTGAAGTTTGCGCCTACGTAGGAGATCGGGCTAAAATGGATAGGGTATGCTTCTTTTGATTTCAGAATATCGATCAAGGATTTTTGATTTATGATCTTTATCAAAGCTTATGAAGCCAGCGAAAATACTTCTAAAATCACAACTCCTTGATCGATATTCTGAAATCAGTTACAAAAAATATCTTCAATTATTTTGCTGACACTACACTAGCCCTGAGCGTTGCAATCGAAAAAGCCGGCACGGACCAGCAAAATACTGGGTGGGTTAACAGTCAACCTTTCTATATAGCCGGCGCCGAAGAAGCCAAACCCATTTTCTATATTGGTGAATGTGCCGGGTTCTACCAAAATGTTTGCATCAAATACACCTGTTGGCGATTGCCATTCCTGGTTGCCTACATGGACATCTACAGTAATATTTTCGATGCAGATTGACCCACCAATCTCTTTATTGTTAAAGTCTTCCCGTACAAGCAAAAAGTCCTGCCTGATATCCAGATCAAGCCTTAGAGTATCCGCGATAACCTTCGGTTTGGCAGAATAGGAGACCGTTACCGGGTTGTCTGCAATCTTGACACCTACCATATTGACTGAAAATGAATTGTAGGTTACGTCGATTCGTGGGATTGCCGGCGGATTACCACCTATCCAAAGGGGTTGGATAAGCTCGGTAAACGCATTTGTATTTGCAGGAAGCACATTTAATGAAATGGGGCCAGGCACCTGGATTTCAGCGCTGTTTGTCATTTGACCGTCGGATTTTTCAACTTCCAGCCTGTATGTCTCGAAGTACTCCACGTCAAATTCGGCCCAGTAGATATGCCGGAAATCTCCATTGGGGAGTTGAATGACAGAGTCCTGCAGCACATACCGGCTGTTGTCATCAACGTTGATGATTGAAACAGTCGCATCGAGCGGATCCGGGCTGATTAATTTCAACACCTCATCAATGGAAAAAACCCGAACGGCCTGGGTATCAGCAACAGGGTTGATGGTGCCCCAAACTGTGAAAGGTAATTCCGTACCTATGAATGGGTTGACCTCGTCTTCGCAAGCTGAAAGTAGCCCTGATAGCAACACCATCATGCTAAAATACAACCACAAGGGTGCCCTGCCGGACTTTTTCTGATCGATAAAACTACTCATTCAAATTCTATTTTAACTCCAAGCGTCGGGATGATTGGCAGCTGGTCGCTACGGCGCAGGGTGAAGATATCGAGTGCCAGTAAGTTGCGGCGATTGTATACATTGATGACGCCGGCTTGCAATGTCAGTTTAAGATGATCCCAGGTAAATTTCCGGTCAACTGAAATATCGAGTCTGTGGTACGTGGGCAATACACCGTTGAACGGCAGGTCATAAATGACCCGTCGGTCGTCGTTTGTATCGAAAAGATTTTGTATCCCGTCGAGCAATACAAATCCATCAAACCCGACAACGCGATTGTAGGGGAGTCCCGAGCCGAAATTCCAACGGGCGCTCATGTCAAATTTTTTAATGGTGGTGCTTACCAGCACATTGAGCTGGTGTCTACGATCTTGAGGCGGTCTGAATTTTAGCTCGTCGGTACCGTACCAGAGAGGTAAAGAGGCCTGCTTGGCTTTGTATTTAACGCTAGACAGGCCGTAGTTGACGTAGCCATAAAAATTAGGCTGGCGCACTTCCATTCGTAGATCCCAGCCTATGGCCTGCCCAGAAGCACGCTGCATGCGTGTAGTGAATCGTGGAAAGGACGTCCATTCTGCAATAAAGATGTTGTCAAATTTTTTGTAGAACGCTTCTGTACCAATTTCGATGGAAGGTGTTGGATGAAAGCGATAGCCAAGTATTGCATGCGTGGCGTCAGTCAGTTTTTCTGAAGGAGCGCTTGCCCATGCAGTAAAAATGTTTGTCGCGTCGCGCCGATCTGTCAGGCCAATGACTTCCTGATGATATTGTCCAACAGCAGCACTGATTTCATGGGGGCCGTCTTCCCATACCAATCGGGCTCTTGGCTCGAAAATCCTGTTGGTTTTATTTCCGGTGAACATCATGGCTACAATCCCGATACGAGCACGCAGATTTGCATTGATGTGCACATCTGGTTCGACGTATAAACCAATTTTGTGTCGTTTCCCACGAGAGAGTTGAAGACCTTGATAGAGCCCGCCCAATTCGGATTGAACCGACGGAGCGCGCGTGAAAATGCCATACTTCCATTCGGTCCGTCCAACAAAATTGGTGAAGTTGACGGCGTAGTTAAAACTGTTGAAGTCAGATTGACGGATTGGAGCGTCAGAAGGGCCCACCTCAGAATGCATTCTGGATACAGAAAAAATCAGTTCTCCAAGAAAAGGTTTGGATCCAGAAAGGAATAAATAGCGGACACCAAATGCCGTGTTCTTCCAGCGGATCTCATCAAGCACGCGATCAACTGTGGGTTCGCCTAAAACACCGCTGTCATGCGTGTTGAGGAAGCTGAAGGAAAGCTGTGAGTTGTCAGAAACATAGGTGTGAAATTTGGCAAACGCATCGCCAAAGCGGTAGGGTAAATCTGTAGAAATATAGTTCTGCGCCCCTTGTTTGATAACGGACTGCCGTATCGAACCCAGAATGGAAGATCTGCCTCGATTACCAACAGGACCTTCAATCATCGCCGCACTCACAAATGGAGCGATGGATGCATTGCCTCCGTACCTCTTTTTATTTCCGTTTCGTGTGTAGACATCGATGACGGAAGAGATGCGGCCGTTGAATTGGCTACCAAAGCCGCCGGCGTAAACATCGGCGCGGTTGATGATATCGGCTGGGAAGGCAGAATAAAACCCAAGGATATGAAAAGGCTGATGGACGTACATTCCATCGATGAGGGCCATATTATGGGATGGCTCGCCGCCTCGTACAAATAATTGTCCGCCTCGGTCGCCAATGGCTACAACACCAGGTAATGTAGTCAGATAGGTGGCAAGGTCACCGGATACATCAGGCGCAGGGACCAGCTCAATATCTTGCGGGCGGACGGATTGCAGGCCGGCTGTAATACGCGCAGCACCGCTGGGCTGCGTGCCTTCAACAAAAACTTCGCCCAGTTGCGTATCCTGAGATTTAAGTGCAATGTCTATACTCTCAATAGAGCCTGAACGCAGTAGCAGCGTGTCTTGGTATACTTGAAAACCGATGTAAGAAACCTGAAATACATACCGTCCGGGTGGGACACGAGATAGCGCGTAGACGCCATCATTATCTGTTACGGTACCATAAAAACCACCTTCACCGTTATCCAGAACAACGTTTACCCCCTGGAGGGATTCACCGTTGTCATCGTCGGTAACAAATCCTTTGACAGTCGCGGATTGTGCCAAAGCTTCTGGTAAGCTCAAGGCAAATAGCAGCAGGGATAAAAGAATAAGTCTCATCAAGCCTGTATGGGGCCAACTGGTTGGATAGCTATGACCCTGTTGAGAATCAGAAAATATAGACGGCATACAGGCGATTAAATGATGAACAGCGTGATCTAAAATAGCTTTCATTGCTGTGGTATCCTATCCTATGTCCAGTACCCTTTGGCTCAACTGTGTGACCAGTTTTTAGCGTCGGAAGAATCGTTGGGTGACATTCCTAAAATATCATCTTGTAGCGTAACTCCTAGTCCAAGTACTGTCCGATTTGCATAGGCAAAATAGCTGGTTACCTGATTGATTTCTAGAATTTCTCCATCGCTGAAGCCGGCGTTTCTAAGTTCTTCAACATGCTGTTGTGTTGTCACACCTGGATGTTGGGTCAACTGTATCGCATAGCGTAATGCAAGTGATTCCCGGGCCGAAAAAGCGCCTTCAAAAGATTGTTGCTTGAGTGCCTTGCGAATGCCGCCGGCGCGCGCATCATCATTCAATAGTTTTTTTAAGCCGGCAAAATGATGCTCCACACAATAGTCGCATTGATTAAGCAAGCTGACCAACACACCAATTGATTCAAGAAACCACTTGTCCAGCGCGTTCTCCTGATGATGCAGTACATTTTTGTAGAGCACCATGTGTCCCTCAAGCGTGTGCGGCCGTAACCCGTGAACGAGCAGAATGTTGTCTATATAGCCGTCTGGCCCTTTCACCCGTTCAAACAGCTTTCTCAGTTTGCCCTTCGATGCTTGATAGCTTATTGTCTCGATCCAGCTCATAAATGTTTGGGCACACGGAGAAGTTTTTTGAGGTGGGTTGAGAATAAACTGAAGATGAAGGGTGCGTATGGGAGATCAGATTTCGCTGAACTTCTCCCATACGCTCTTTTTTAGCATGCTACTTACTTGACAGGTCAGTGTAGATAATCGTGATAAATCGTTCGCTGTTAATAAAGCCCGTGCCCCAATCCTCATATCCATCTGTAGGGTTGGCAGCGATCACCTCTTCGAGGGTTTTGTCTTCGCGTACCATTTGCATGATTTTAGCGCGGACTTTCATCATTACATCTCTGTAATTCTTCAGGTCTTTTGGTGTAGAAAGTGGCCCGTGGCCCGGGATGATCTTTGTGTCATCGTCGGTGAGGGACAGGACCCTGTTGGCACTAGAAATCATACCATCAATAGAGCCGCCTGAATCGAGGTCGATGTAGGGGAAACGGCCGGCGAAAAACGTGTCACCCATGTGCATGACATTGGCATTTTTGAAATGAATGATCACGTCTCCGTCTGTGTGGGCGTCGTTAATATGGAAAGCGTGAATCGTCTCTCCATTTAAATGGAAGGTAACATCTTGCGCGAAAGTAACGACGGGTAGCGCAGCGCTTGCATCTGCGTTGTCCATGGATTCTTCCAGTTGTTTAGCGCTCATACGCACGCGTACATTGTCGTGGGCAACAATGAGAGCGCCGGCTTTGCCAAAGTTTTCGTTGCCGCCGGTATGGTCGCCGTGCCAGTGTGTGTTCAAAACGAACTTGACCGGATTGTCGGTAAGCGCTGCAATCGCGGCAGTGATTTTGTCCGTTAAAGGCGCAAACTGATCGTCAATGATAAACGTACCGTCTTCGCCAATGATTACGCCGATATTGCCGCCACTGCCGGTTAGCATGTAGATGTTGTCTGCTACCTGCGTCGCTTCTATCTGTACGTCATCAAAATTGCGTTGAGCAGTTGCGATGCCAGGTAATGCAAGAACGACGGCTAGCAAAAAAAGCACAGCCTTTATGTTGTATGTTTTCATGTTGATTTCTCCAGCGGGTAAAGTTGATAAAGCCTCATGCTCTGTGCAATGATTGACTCAGGTTATGCCATATAAGATACGCACCTCAAACATGTCATCCAGAACGTACGTGAAGGATCTGTATGAAATGAACCGCTTGAAATAGCATCAAACGGCCAATAAATACCAGATACGTCGCTGGGCGCAGCATGACAAAAGGGAAGACACACAGAATCAATCAATATACATGCTTTATAGTTCACAGGACATGAATATGGGGTTTTAAGCTATTTGAAGCAAATAATTGCGACGCATCAAATGTAAAGTACCTAAACGACTTAACATGAAGTGTGTCATTCACGTACTTGTGTTACAAGAAAGAAGCGATGGTATTGGTGAAATAGGGGAGGTTTAATAGGAAAGAGGGTGCTGGTAATAGTTGCAGGGCTTCATGCACTACAACTTACAATCCACCGTCAAAGTATTGCCAGAGCATTCGGGAGACATCACGTAGCAATACAAAGCCCTCGTTGTTTGCTTCCCAGCTTTGATCCTCCTGGTTTTTGGTAATCACTGAGAAGACATAATCGCCTTTGGGGGCATTTACCAGGACAACTTCTGAACGAGACTGATTGACGGCGCCTTGCTTTGATGCGGCTTGAATGTATGGCGGGATTTGCGACAGGGCCTCGTCGTTCCAATAGATACGCGTTAATACCCGATACATCTCTTCGCTTGCTTCCTGGGAGATCGCCTTGCCTTCCCGAATCATCACGAGCAATTCGGCCATTTCACGCGGGGTCGTTTGGCCCCATCCATATTGCTTCCAATTGGCTTGCCGGCCCTCTGTTCTGGAGTTGACCCTTGTATGTTCAAAGCCCTGGGCCTGTAGCCATTCATTGATGGCGCTTCCAGTGCCGGCTAAATGTTGAAGCCAGAGACTGGCCGTATTGTCACTGGTTGTGATCATCAGCATGATGACTTTGCTCAGTGCGATTTCTTCGCCGTCTTTGAATGAGCCAAGGATATCTTCGCCGGCATACAGAAGAGAATCTCTGTAAACCAGTTTCTGTTCATAATCCAGCTCTCCTTGCTCAATAAGATCAAATATCTTGAGCAAGATGGGTACCTTGACCAGACTGGCCGTTGGAAACAGATTGCTGGCATGTAGCGACGCCGTTTCACCCGAAGGGAGGTGGCGAACGTAGATCCCTACATCGCCATTGAAGCTTTTTACGAGCTTTTCGAGGCGTGATTGGAGGAATGCGTCTTGTGCATTGACTGACGATACAGCCAATAGCAAGCTAAGCAGCGCCCCAATCAATACACGTCCCTTAAACTGATGCATCAGAACCTTACTTTTGTCCTATTCGTGTTCTGGTTTTGAGAAGTGCCGGTACAACAACCAGGTCATGGTAAATGATACGAGAAACACACTGCCGGGAATAACGATACCCCAAAAAGAGACTTCCATGTGATCTAAGAGTTTGGTGGGTTCAATATTGTATTGGACAATAGAACGTTCGGTTTTTGATACCTCGCA
Organism: Rhodothermales bacterium; assembly: GCA_045106435.1. Lineage (GTDB taxonomy): Bacteria > Bacteroidota > Rhodothermia > Rhodothermales > JAHQVL01 > JBCCIM01. Next base: position 3,584 of record JBGCEN010000468.1, on the reverse strand, counting down.
TGCCAGCAATTAGGGCCGGCTTAGGCGAACTGGTTAGGAGGAGGATTTATCTTTCTTTTGATTCTCCTTCCAGCGATACGCTGCCAATGCCATCCCAAGCATCGAGACTAAATAGGCAATCGACATTCCGATTACGGTTGCAAGTCCTGGATCCATTTTCTTTACGTTTATAGTTGATACGAGTGAATGTGTTGATTCACCGAGTAACGATTCAGCGAAGAATAAATCAGTTCTCCCAGCGAGTGGTCGCTTCGAGGTCTGAGAGATATTCCTTCTGGTTTTTCTCGTACTCTTCTGATATAGCGCGAAGCTTCGGGTCTATTACTTTGTGCATAACCACTGTCAGCACAATGCCGATGCCGGTCATCACAAATCCTTCCCACATCATCAGACAGGCAAGCGCAACGCCAATCATTAGCAGAATGTAAATTGCTGGAGACAAGATGATCGTAATCCAGTCTTCTTTGGTCCATTCATCGGCTTCTGCCGCGGTCCAGTTTTTTCTAATAAAAGCCATTTTTTTGAAATTCTATATGTTTTCTTTTGCCCACGAACATCCAGGCTAATAAAGGAAAATATCTACCCACAGACCCACAGACCCACAGACCCACAGACCCACAGACCCCTAAATCAACCCGCGTTTCTGCGCTTCCCGTTTTACCGGTCCCCAGAACCCAACCGGGCGGGCCTGTACATAGTACTTGACCAGGTGATCCATTGGTTCTGGCTTGGTCAGGAAGGTAACCGGCAAGTAGACAACCGCACCGAGCACCATAAGGAGCCAGAATTGCTGATAATCTCTAAGTGCCGGAATTACTTCATAGTACGGTAAAATCCATACCACAAGCCAGCTAAATAGTAGATTGGCCATCCATGAGGAAAGGTATCCCCATGAATTAAACCGCCACCAGATCACCTGTAAAATGTTGGGGAGCCAGATGCCGGCGGCCATAATCCAGATCGCAAAAATCAACCAGGAAGTAATGTCTTCCATCATCAAACCGAAAAAGAAAGACCCGAGCAGCAAAATGAGGGTAGAAATTCGACCAACCCATACCAGCTCTCTTTCCGTGGCTTCCGGTTTCCAATAGTGATGATACAGGTCGCGGGTAGCGTAGAGTGCACCCAGATTCAAATGCGATGAAATTGTAGAAAGATGGATGGCGATAATGGCAGCGAAGAAAAAGCCCAGCATGCCGGCAGGAAGGTAATCAAACCCGAGCCTGAACCAGCCCATCTCATATTCTGAAACCTCAGTGATATCAGGAAACATCACATAAAATCCAAGAATTGCCACAGCCCATACAGAGTTTCTAACCAGTCCAACGAGGGTACCCCACCAGATGCTGTAACTAGCGTCTCTAACGGTTTTGGCCGACTGAATTCGCTGTGCTTCCGCATACCAGTCAACGGTAGTGCCCATCCCAAATCCACCAAGAATGGCAATGAAAATCATTGTCAGCACCCAGGCCATTGGTACTTCCTCGGTAAAGGCAAACGGGTTGAGCCGGCCTGCTTCACCCATGGCTGTCAATTGCTCAACGATGCCCGAAGGCCCGCCGGCTTCCATGATGCCCCAGACCGAGACAATCATAATAACGAGGAAAGCGATAATGCCTTGCTGGAAGTCAGCCATCACTACGCCCCAGTACCCTGCGGCAAGAACGTAAATCGCACAGACAGCAGAAAAGCTGACCAATCCAATCCAGGTTTCCCATCCGAACAGGTATTGGCACACAAGTCCCATAGCGATACCTACCCAGCCCAGGATGAACATATTCATGAACACCTGCCAGCCGGCCATCCATCCACGGAGCATTTCAGAACCGAGTCCGCTAAAGCGAATGACATTAAACTCTGCCTGGGTGTACGCAAGGGATCGCCGGAAAATGCGCGTTGATACAAACGCGCTGATGGCGGCCCAGGCGGAGAAGAAGGTATACCAGATACCGACCATCCCGTGTTTGTAGATCACCCCTGTGATCCACATAGGTGTATCCGTTGCTGTATGGGTGGCATATACCGAAGAAGCCGGCAACCACCACGGCAAGCCACGGCCGGCGAGGAAAAAGTCAGATTGAGATCTTTTGCCTAAACGATAGAAGAGGACACCGCTACCGATCATGAGCAATAAGAATAAGCCAACCCAGAACCAATCAAGAAAGGTGAAAACAACGTTCATATACGTATGCGAATAGTAAAATGTAGGCGGGGATCCGGAATTTTACACGGGCTCAAATGCGCGGGAAGGAACTAGGAAATACCCGGGTAGACTGGTGGTCTGTTATCAGGCGAAGTCCTTTCTGGCAGCCTTCCATGTTTTCATGTACATTCCGAGATTGAAAGATTTACAAATTATTTGAACGGAATGCAATTAAGATCGCCGATATTCGACGCGCATTTTCATATTGGCCCTTACGGAAGCCAGCAATTTGAAGGACGCAGTATTCGGCCTGTTGCCGAGACGCTGGATCATCATCATGGAAATGATTGTGCCGCGTATTTGTCCCAAAACAGGCTAAGCGGTGGTATAATTGTACCTACGTACCTGTCTTTGCAAACAGCAGCATTTGACTATAATGCGCTGGTGATTGCCGCAGTGGAAGAACAAGAAACATTGTTCGGAGGGCTTTGGGTTTCCCCTCTTGAAATTTTGGAGGATCATCTCAGTGACGTATTAAATCATCCGCCGCACCCCAAAATCAGAGCACTTAAAATTGCATCAAACACGTGGGAAGGATGCGGGATAGCCCCGGCCGGCTGGTCGGCGCGCGTCAGAAGAAACGTAGAGCAAATACTGGAATACGCCGCCAGTCACAATCTGATTATCCACTTTCATACAGGATACCTGCCCGGCGCTGATCCGCGTGATTTTGATTCATTTATGAAGGTCTATGGGACGCGTGCCCGGTATCAACTTGTGCATATGGGGGAAGCCATTGCGCCGGCATTCAGGTTTGTGCCGCTGTTTGTTGAGTGGATAAAATCTGGCTACGATGTGTACACCGACACCTCCATCGTCCCTGGTTTTGCGCCAGATTGGTTACTGCGTTTGTTGGATGCTGAAGGCCTGGGTTTTGATCGGGTGTTTTTTGCTACGGATAGTCCCTGGGGGCGATTTCCATCTGAATACTGGAAAGTAGAAGGCCTTGACATCCCGGAAGAAGTCAAGGCCGGCATTTTTTTCAATAACGCTGTTGCAGCGTATGGTATTGAAGATGCGTTCTAGCGGGTTGTTTTTTCGAAAGGGAGATAGATAGAAGGGATGACGGAGGATTCTATTTGCTATTTGCCCTGCCTTCCCGTCAACAACTCATCCGGCAATACATGGCCGTCCGACTCCTTGTACTCTGTCAGCAAAGTTAATAGAATTTACTTCTGAAATCAGACAAAAAAACTGTGGTTATTTCGCTTACAAAGTACGAGGTGTACGAAGGGTTCGACAGGGCAATTGCATTTAAAATTGTTCTGAATCTTAAGTACTGCTGTGACGCGTTGCTCCGTTGTATAATCTGAATACAGCTTTATCCACTTTTAACACCCTGTTGAGCAAAAACTTTTGCGCGGGGATATCCCGCCAAATG
>JBGCEN010000467.1:0-13223 GCA_045106435.1 Rhodothermales bacterium | reverse complement strand
GTGGATAAAGCTGTATTCCGATTATACAACGGAGCAACGCGTCACAGCAGTACTTAAGATTCAGAACAATTTTAAATGCAATTGCCCTGGATGCAGAGTCAGATGTTACATGGGAGTTACTCAATACTGACCGGACTATTGATAACGTGAGTTCGGGACACGAAGTGCTTTTAAAGGCATAGAAAAAAATCATTCCCAACGTCATCTAGAGTGAAGTCGAGGAATCCACGAAAGCTAAAAAACTTCGAAATTCTACATTTTGCAGTTCTACATTCGAAATTCGAGACGTTGTCCATTTGGACAACGTCGAGCCTGGATCCTGGATCTAGTCCAGGATACGACCTATCTGAATGCTTCAGACAGGTCTAATTTGATCTTGTAATGATGGGTAGAATTTTGTGCAGGAAAGCGCCATCCAGACTGTAGCGCAGGTCTTCTCCCTCTATGGCAAACCACGTGATGAGCGTATGTCGGTAATAGTTCTCTTGATCTGTTCGAAATGCGGAGATACGCATCAGGCCTTCGAGCGCATCTTTAACGGCAACCTCAGCATCATTTTCGCAATCTGAGGCCAGGGAGGCGCGTGCGCAAAATTCCTTCAGGTTAATGACGTGCTCCTTCTCTAGAGGTAAAAAGTTGCCGGCATGAATCATCAAAGCCATCCAGGCACGCCCCTGCCTGATGCCAAGAGAAGAACTGAGTTCGTAACCGGTGTTTGCTAACAATCCTTTGAGTTGCGGGACGTCCATGTTTATTCTGTTTTCGCTAATCAGTTACCTGTTTTCAGTCGGATTATTAACCACTTCAAATAAGGTACAATGCACTGACGCTTTGATACGATACTTACCGAAAGCACCAATGTAATAAAACAGACACTGAAAGAACAAGCTGTTTTCAATTTTCACAAGGATCTATTTTTTCTAGCTTTAGCAGCTTCTTTATACCTTGGTTTTCACAATGGCTACCACCTGCAATAACACATCACGATCTGATTGATCTATTACTTGCAACTGTTGAATTTTGATATGCTTCGCGTGTTTGCCTTTGCCTTCCAGTTTCAACCCCTTGGCATCGATGTTATCTGTATGATGCAAAAACAACTTGGTGTGATTGGACGCCGGCCCCACAACCGCAATCACATTGTCAGCACGACCGATACTGTACGAAGCCATTTTAACCACCTTCCCGCCGTAAATACCCTCTTCAATTTCTGGATCAAGGGATGTGATTAGTTGGCGCAGGTAATTGACCACCTCAACAACAGACTGATTTTGCCCTTCGATAATATCTTCAAATACCATGGCAAATTCCTTTCATATGGTAGATTCCCTTCATGAGGACGAACTGTTATCTCGGCCAATATTTGTTGCGATGTACCAATACACGCCATTGCTATCTGCAACACCCCCACTTCTCTCGCCATACGGCATATCCGCTGGCTCGTACAATGATGTAGCGCCGGCTGCTATTGCGCGCTTGTACGCCGCATCCGTATCGGGCACAAATATATGCAACGCAGCAGGAATGGGCTTCCATGTAGCCGTTGCATTGGATACCTCAATGACGCTGTTTCCAATTTTCAAGACAGCTGTGCCAATGCTTCCATCTGGGCGTACAGACCGCTCAACTTCATCCGCACCAAACACGTGCTGCGCAAACTGGATCAGGCCGGCTGCATCTGCTACGGTCAGGTAAGGCACTACCGTACTTAAGCCGGCAGGTACATAGTCTTCATTTTTCATTACGTAGTGATCGGGGCTCAGTGATCGGGGCTCAGTGATCAGTTTTCAGTAATCGGTTTTCAGTTTATCCTGCTGCATACTGACAACTGATCACTGAAAACTATAAAACAATCCCTGTGGGTGACCGCGTTATGTCATATCGTTGACGATTGTACGCATTCATATACCTGCTACTCCAGGACCTCTCTTACAGCGTCGTCATCACGTGCGATCATAGCTTTGCCATCCTTAAACACAATGGGACGCTGAATAAATACAGGATTTTCCAACACCAATTCGATGGCTGCTTCTTGGGAAAGCGTTGTAATCTTAATACCCAATGCCTTGAAAGACTTTTCTTTTGTCCGGATCAGATCGTGCCAATTACCGGCATACGTTTCAAAAATTTGCGCTACCAGTGCTCGATCTAACGCGCCTTCCAGATACGATACGTTTTCCCAAACAATTTCTTGCGCATCTAGCTCCTTTCCAAGGATTCGGCATTTTGAGCATCGTGGATTAAAAAGGACTTTCATATATATCGTGTGGATGAAGGGAAAAAGTTGATTGTTGCCTTCGCTTCGCTGGACTCCAATTGCTGGGGCCCTTAGATTGTGGCTCTTGTAAAATTTAAGACGTCTGCAAATTACAGCGCAGCAGCGTTTGAATTTCAAACATAAATAACCTTTCGATAAACTGATGGCCGGCAAAAAACTTAGTGTACTGGTGGTAGGATGTGGGAATATGGGGACGTCACACGCCCGCGCATATCACAATATAGAAGAATTTGAGATTGTCGGGCTTGTAAGCAGGACGCCGGCCAGTCGAGAGCGGTTGTCAGATGAACTCGGCGGGTTGCCTTTGTTCGGAGACTTTCATGAAGCGTTGAATGCCACAAAACCCGACGTAGTATCTATCAACACCTATCCGGAAACACACGCTGAATATGCGGTAGCAAGTTTGGAAGCCGGCGCACATGTATTTCTAGAAAAACCAATTGCCAACACAGTTGAAGAAGCCCAGATGATCGCGGACAAGGCCATCGCGCTCAACAAAAAGCTTGTGGTTGGATACATCCTCCGGGTACACCCCGCCTGGACCAAGTTTATCGAAAAAGCGCAAACGCTGGGCAAACCGTTGGTTATGCGAATGAACCTGAATCAGCAAAGCGCCGGCGCTGAGTGGCACACCCACAAGCAATTGATGAAAACGATGTCACCCATCGTTGATTGCGGGGTTCACTATGTCGATATCATGTGTATGATGACAGGTGCCAAGCCTGTACGCGTCAGTGGTATTGGTGCGCGGTTAACGGATGAGATTGCCTCGGACATGTATAATTACGGCCATCTCCAGGTCACTTTTGATGATGGATCAGTGGGCTGGTACGAAGCCGGCTGGGGGCCCATGATGAGTGAGACAGCCTTCTTTGTCAAAGATGTCATTGGCCCTAAAGGCTGCGTGAGTATTGTTGAAAAGGTCAATGAAGACACCTCTGATATAGGTGGCCATACCAACACCGGCTGCCTTAAAGTGCACCACAGCAAGCTCAACGAAGATGGCTCATTTGCCGCGCCTGATGAACTCATCGATACGTCTGATGAACCAGATCATGACGCCCTTTGTGAACTCGAGCAACGCTACTTGTTAAACGCAATTCAAAACGATGTAGACCTTTCTGCCCATGCCTTCGACGCGGTCAATAGTTTGAAAATTGTCCTGGCGGCAGATGAGTCCTTTAAAACGGGCAAAACTGTTGAGTTGTAGGGCTCGACAGGAGAAAACCGAGCTGATCAAAACAGCAAAACAATGATTTATTTGTGGGCTTAAAAAGCAAAGTCATCCCAAACCCGACGGGTTTAATAGATCGTTGGATACAATGTGCTTCACTTCCAAGCAGCACAACATATGCCCAGGGCTCAGAAACCCAACGGGTTTAGCTTCAAATTTTACCAGCGGGGTTAATAGATGCTAAGTGTAGGATCAAATTAAACCGGAGGAGTCATCCTGAGCAAATGCGAATGATCTGTTCAAAGTGAGACTTGAATAACGCCTCAAACAATGCGTTTTAGACAGATTCCCCAATAAAGTTGAGGGCAAGTCTTCACTTTGTTCAGAATGACATTTACTCCATACAGCGAAATTGCTCGACAATGCACTGTCTCGTCCTGTATGAAATTTGCTTTTACTGACTATAAACTGAAGGAATCAGCTAGAAACCCAGAATGCGTAGCGAGAATCGGTTTACATTGTCAAGAAAATCCATCTGTGTAAAGGCGTAATCAATCGCAACGGCATATCCTGAAATCTCATATTGAATGCCTGCGCCGAGTGATGCACCTTCAATTGATGCATTAATGGCATCACGTTGAGAAGTCCCGCCATCGTCCACGCCACTGTAATTAAATTTATACCCTCCGCGCAAAAATAGAAGGTCATAGAATGAGAGTTCAGCACCTCCGTAAAGCAGTTGCTGGGAATCGAGCGGTTTTATGGTATCGAGAGCCAGCATTAACCTGGTGTTCTCCGTGTTAACCGGGTAAATCGAGGTCCCGATGGAGAACGTCATGGGCAGCGGGTTTTCCTGGTTGAAGAATTTCATGTCCGTTCCCAGATTGCTCAAGCGGGCGGCCAACTTCCAGCCGGAAATTCCAACACTGTAAACTGAGCCAAAATCAAATCCGATGGCATTGGCATTAACCCCGTCAATGGATTCGTTGACCATTTTAAAGGTGGCGCCCAGGGAAAGGCGATCAAAGACGTAGCGAGCATAAGACACACTGACAGCCAGGTCCTGGAAGTCAAAAGTATCACCAGTCTCTGTATCTGTGACCAGTGATTGCAAGAGTGGGTCTGTGTACCCGTTTTGGCGATTTGCAGGAATATCCGAGATCCCACCAAATTGTACACCAACCGTTATAGTGCCTGCAGTACCAAGGCCGTACCCAAATGCAATGGCACTATAATCTAATTCTGCAATCCAACTGGTATATGAAAATGCAGCACTAAACCGCCGGCCATCAGTCAGCGCAGTGCCTGCTGGATTCCAAAAAATATTATTAGCATCCTGTGTCATCGAGGTTACAGCCGAACCCATGGCTACTTCTCTGGCACCCATACCAATTTCAAGGAATGCCGCACCAGTCCGACCCGCTTTTCGTTGTGCATTAGACGGCATCGCCATAGCACCAATCAAAATCAGGAAGACTATATTTTTAACTATAGATTTCATGTCGTACTCCTATTCAGATTCAGGTGATGGGTGATTCCCCTATCTAATGATGGCAAAATGACCGGTGACATCTCCACCGCCATGTTCTACATGATACAGGTATAGCCCACTGGCTACCTCCACTCCATCTTTTGAGAAGAGGTCCCAGGTGTACTTCCCATCTGGCGCCCCATCAACTACTTCCTGAAATACGATCTGGCCGGCGACATCAATGATCGTCAGCGTGAAATCTGCAGGTAGATTCAAAAAGTCAATATTATGGCTTGAGGCATTATTCCGAATATCGTTCAAACCAGTGATTTTATACGGATTTGGCGTAACCGTAATTAAATCAGCAACCTGATCAATCGGGGCCACTGGCGGCGTAACCGTGAAGGGAATGCCCATATTTTTAAGTCGCTGTTGGTCTCCAGCAGGATAGTCGGCATTACGAAATGCATAGGGATACGTGCTGCCCCAGAGCGATTCCAGGCCAATAGAGCCATTGGATGCTTCTGGCGAATTTCTGCCGTTTCGATTAAAATTGGCAGATTCAATATGTCCAACAGGTACTGCGCCTTGCGGCCCGCTGAAAGAACCTTCCTTATAAGCAGAGACATAAAACCAGTACGTAAATCCTGTAATTACGGCACTGGAAGCATCTTCATAGGCAAAGTTGTAACCGCCCGTCTCGTCCACATACTGACTCAACTCACTGGTAGGTATTTTTTCGACCAATTCATAGGTCCCCCACTCGGCCGGCTGATATGAACCCTGTATATCTGTCGAGAAATATTCGTCGGGGTCGCCCACATCAAAGTTGGGATTCACTGGGTCGAGAAAAGCTTCCGCATATGGATCTGAACCGGCTTCGTGGAGGTGGTGATATTTATCCATTACGCGCATGCCAGCATCCAGATAGTCTGTACGCTGGAATTGCGATGCACGCCAGATTTTGTATCCATCAACAGGCTCAATGGTGCTTACATCTGTCCAACGAATTAAAGCTGAGCCATCCGTCGTACTCGAAACGTTGATGTCTGGCGCCGGCGGAGTAGGCATGTCATTGCTGATATCCCAGCCTTTTTCCCAAGCCCAACGTGCCGCGTCGACCGCGTCTTTCACACCTTCAAGTCGAAAGCCGGCTCCATGTACAAATACCATGGTTACAGATTCGCCAACATCCAAGGTGTAAGGGCCGGCGCTTTGCTGGGGAGATTCTCCGAAGTTGTATTGTTTGCTAAATCCCATGCCCTGCCCGTAAAAATCTCCATTTGCGGCGCCGGGATTCCAATCCGGCTCCCAAATTGGTTGCTCAATAGCGAGTACGCTTCCCACATCCTCATGCCCATTTTTGAAATCCCCATTCGGGCGGGCGCTTGCATCGCCTACAACAAAAGTAGAAATATCATCCGCAGTGCCACTAGCAAAGAACGCTGGATTTGGTGCAAAACTGGGCAACACATCTCCCCCATTGGAGAGTTTGCCGTAGTCTTCATACCACGTAGCCGTAGCATTTCTGAAGGAAATATCCGACGACCTGCGATTGGCCAATCCCCCTTGCCAGTGATTGGAATTGTACCAGCCCCGCTGGCTGCCTTCACCGATAGAGTGCGTACCAAACGTGGTAGCTTTGTCGGGTGAGTTGGCTGTTATGGCACCCAGGTTATTGTCATCAATGGCACCTTCACGGACGCCCAGAAAAGTCCAGGTATTCCAGATATCACTGTAACCGAGGCGTCGATTGGTATTGTCTATGCCGAAGCCACGTTCACCAGCCGGTGGTGCTGACTGTCCGGTTTGTGGGGCAACGTTGGCCCACCAAACAAACATATTGTATGGAGCGCCGGTAGCATCTGGTGCAGCCACATATCCGAAGGAGCGGCCGGCAGCAATGCAATTACATCCACGATCCCCTGCCGTACTGATTAGAATACTGGGTGCAACATCGCCAGTTACCGTAGCAGCAATGCCATCAACGACGTTGCCCGTTTCATCTGCAACGCCATCTGCATTGCTATCCACAATACCCGTATTGGTCATTGTGATTTCGATAGCAACAAAATCGTTCAAATTTTGCTCATTCGAAGTATACTGATGCGCGCGAATTTTGTAGTCGACGCCAGCTGTAGTCGGCCAGCCGGCTTCGTAAATCATGTGCCTTCGCGTTTCATCCGTAAACTTGGCCGGGCGACGATAATCACGCGCGGGGTCTCCTGCGCCTAACACGTTAGGTCCATATGTAGGAAACATAAATCGACTACTGCCGCCGGCTCCCTGTGTGTCCGTTCCCTGGTCGAGGTCCCGCATCGGATTTCCTGGTGCGTATCCTGTCCAGCCTTCCTTGTCAAAAGCAGAAAAGAAAAACAGGGGGGAGTTTCGGAATGTATTTGTATAAGGATAACCTGAGGGCCAGGAGCCAATGGGTTCACGCCAGTTACCAGTTGATCCCAGCATCATAATGTAGTTATGATTGATTCCGGCAAACTGACTTCGAAGCAGGTTGGGCACTTCAGCATTTACGGGATGCACTGTGCTCCAGAAGTCTCCAGCCACCAGATAGCCTGAGCCGGCCCGATTGGGGCGCGTGTTGAAGTTAAGCTGTGATGATGGGGTATCTCTTTTCTGCGCAAATGCTGGCTCGGCTAAAGTGAGCAGCAAGAACCAGGACAAAGAAAAGTACAGAAGTTTGTTCTTCATAGCCCTATTAAAATATCAGATTGAAAAAAGAGGAAATCAGAGTGATCAGAATCGAAGCCGCGCACCGAAGTACACGGTCCGGGCGGGACCAAACAATGATGTTCCATCTCTTGAAATCAAACGGGGACCGGGAATACCATTCAGTTCGAAATTCCGTTGCGTGTCGATCGTAGCACGTTCATATGCAATGACATTCTGACGGTTAGTCAAATTGGTTATGTCTACATATAGATCAACACCGTAGCGACCTTCAAAAGCGAATCGTTTTTCAAATCGCAAATCGAACTTGTAATTGGTAGGTCCGGTCAAAAGCGCCCGATCTCTGGGGTCAGCTTCCACAACGGGCGGATAGAGAAATCCGCTCTCCAGGCTACCGGTTAATCCGATAGAGATATTGTAGGGGAGTGAAGAAACTGATCGAAGCACAAAACGATGCGATCTGTCGTAGCCTCCCGTGAGGGTGGAGGATCCGCCGGCGACGTTTTGTGGGAAGTTCTGGTAATCTTCAGCGTCGTCGAATGGTATCTCACTTCCATTTCCCTGATCAGCAAAATCTCTCGTATTTTCGCCAGTGGCTATGGCCTGTTCTACAGCAGAAAACGTATACGAAGCCGTAATACCCAGCGTCACATCTTTGGCAATGCTCAAAGCACGCCTTCGGAGCACCAGCTCAATGCCTCTCGCGTCTGCGTATCCAAAGCTGGTGGCATACGTGTGAAGCGTGTTTACCAGCACGGGTGGGCCATCTGGATCTGCAGCTCTGGAGGCCGTGAGCGTTGTCTGGTTGTAGTTCTGAATTGCACGCATATATGCGTTTATATCAGCACCCCAACCTTCTGCAAATTCCCATTGAACCCCCACTTCATAGTTGTCAGACGTTATCGGGTCTTGCTCTGGATCTTGATAATTAAAGAATCGATTATTCGAGCTGTTGCCATCATAAAACTGATACAACGTGGTGTAAGGCAGCAATTGTTTGGTTCGCGCATAGGAAAAGTACATCGCCCCGGTTGTGCCGATGGGATGCGATACGCCGATGCTAGGAATAAGGAAGAAATCTGTTGGCACGCTTTCGCCTCTGTCAAAGTTATTGCGTGCAAGTTTTACGGGGGCCATCCCTGGGTCGATATTCGATGTAACCGTTACCGAATCTCTCCTGAATGGATAGAAGATATCATTGATCTTTTCCATATTCCGATCAATAAATTCTACCCGAAGTCCCAGATTAACAATCAGGCCGGCATACTCCATACGGTCCGACGCATAAATGCCCAACTCCCAGGGATTGCGTTCCCACGATTGAGGGATAAAGGGCTCCAGCGCACCGTTGAGTTTTGCACCCGTCTGATCAACACCATATACCTGATCGTATTCAAAAGTGCGGCTTTTTAGCTCGGTACCTAACTGGATAAAATGATTGGAAGATATCTGGTTGGCATAGTCAAGCTTAATGCCAGTGTTTGTCTGCGTAGCGTCTTCTGAATAAGGCTGAGGACGAGCGGCTTTGTAATTACTGCCATCGGGTAACTGAATCTGCGTATGAGAGAAGCTGTTGGAAATGTTCTCATAAAACATCTTCGAGTTATCAGCGCCTGTGCCTATGTATTTCATGATGTTGGCTGGATCAGTAAAGTCGATAAAGTCACCGTCTTCACCGAGTTGTGTAAAGCCATCGCCATCATCATCTACATATCCATATCGGGTACGTTTGTAGGTGTTGTATACCTGAAATTCCAGGTAAGAATGGTCAGAGAGCACCTGGGTTAGTTTGATAGAACCCAGGTAACTGCCGGCATCGTCTTGTGCGACGCCTTCCAAATAGAACCGCCAATAATCCATGTAGCTACGGTTATTCCAGTTTCCCCACAATCCATTGTCTTCCACAATACCAAGCAGGCTTAACCGTGTGTTTTCCCCGAGGTCATAACTCGTCTTGAGCTGACCGGAGAGGCGTTTTCGAAATACATTAGGCTGAAAACCGCTCGTTTGAAACCATTGGCCGGCGGCAAAGAAGCTCCACTTATCCGTGATCGACCCGCTGAGAGAGAAACGGGCGTCCACTTCTGGATCTTCTGAAACGCCATACTTGTCTGGTGTCCAGGTGAACAATTCTGCACTGGTAGCACCTTCTGCAACCTTCGTGTCTCGCTCAGCTAGATACGAAGCTCCATCTTCATAGTAATTGAGCGAATCAGGTCCCGGGCGAATAATTGATGGGGTGTAACGGAACGAAGCTGTCCCGGTTATAGGCCCCTTTCCTTCACTTAATGCTACCGTTACTACACCACCGGATGCTGCCGCATATCGAGACTCCATCGCACCTGTATTAACCGTTACTTCAGAAACAGCTTCAGGGTTAATCGAAAACAGTCCGCCATTGGCCTGGTGATGCCGGTTTGTGTTATCATAAATGGCCCCGGCAAAGGGTATTTGCCGTGATCCCAGGGGATTTGATGAGGTTGAGTTGGCATTGGGCGCAATTGGATTAAAGGCATCAGAAACGTCAATGCCATCAAGAATGGTTTTGGTCTCATAGCGCCGGCTCCCCCTGATAAATCCTTCATAAGAATTCGATGTGCGCGAAATGGCATCGTTCAGCGTTGCCACGGGTAATCGGGAGAGTTCTTCGCCTGTAACAATTGCCCGCGAAGTAGTCTGATTCACGTCTACAACAGGGCGTTCTGCTGCAATAACGATCTCGCCCGTTTCGACGACCTCCGTACCCATCGTTGTGTTGAGGGTGGTTGTTCGGCCAGAAGTAACAAGTACGTTTTCGATGAGTCGGGTAGTGAAACCCACAAATGAAAATCGAAGCGAATACGTGCCAGGACTTACGTTCAAGATATCGTATCGGCCTTCAGTGTCAGTAGCCGTGCCCTGGGTTGTGCCGTCAATAATGACTGTTGCACCAGGAATTGGGTCTCCGCTTACAGCGTCAGTTACAACACCTGATAGTTTTCCCGATTGTGCGAAAACTTGATCAGGGATGACCAAAGAAAGAACGAAAACCAGGAGTATTGGGAAGTAATATGGAGTCTTTAACCTCATAGGAACACCTCCTCCAGGTGTTGATCACTTTGAAGTTGATTGATACGCTCGCGAACAGGAATGATTACAGCTTAGAAATGACGAACGGGTCATCTAATGGTGGCCACAACAGACCTTCGCTAAGGATCTTAGGGTATTTAGACTTCCTCGATTGTACACAAAAAACAGGCAGTCATGAACGAGTCACAAACCACATGTGGGTACAGATCTATCAGAGAACGAATGTCCTCTAATAACTACATGCTTACGACAACAAAAAGAGTGGACGAAATAATGTTGTCAAACGAAAAGCACAGGATTTTTCATGTGATTTTTTACGCCGGCGTGGTTGTATTGCAACGGAATGAAACGGACAGGGTGGGACCAATGTGGGTGGCAGTTTATGGTGCAATACCAAAGAGCGCAAAACATCAAATCTCTACGTGCTAAGCAGATGTTGTATTAAATAAGGAGATGCTTTATTAAATACAAGTTAGCGCTTGGTTTTTTTCTACATGAGAGGCCTCACTTAAGAATGATTCTACCCCGACTTTCATAAACACCCGGCGACGATTTCCCCAGAATGTCATAAAAAAAGATCTCTTACAGGGTATTTATGTGTCTTATCACGGAATGAAAGTGAATTACATCACGCCCTAAACACGAAAACAATTATTTAAGCTCAACAGCTACGCCCGTCTTCTTATCTTTCGGCTTTTGTGCACCTACATCCTCCATCCAATCTTTCAGCACCGCTTTCATCTCAGCCAATTTCTCAGCTTGCTTCCATGCAAGGTCGGTAGTCTCTCCCAGGTCCTGCGCCAGATTGTAAAGTTCGTATCTGGCGTCTTTGTAGAAATAGATGATTTTCCATTCTCCCTTCCGAACAGCTGTGAAAGGATCAGTGCCGGGCCCCTCTGGCCCCCACTTGTGTGGGTAGTGCCATCCCAGTACACGATCTTCCAATACGCCGCCTTGCAATAACGGCACTAGAGATGTGCCATCGACATCGTGTCCTTCAGGCACCACTGTGCCGGCTAGCTCCATAAATGTTGGAAACAGATCGTCGCTAATCACCGGGGTATCCATTCTCGCTACTGGAAGCTTGAAAGCCTGTTGCAACGGTTCGCTGTCATCCTTTCGTGCCCAGGACACAATCATGGGGATTCGCGTCCCGCCTTCGTATGCTGATCCCTTGCCACTCCTTAGCGGTAAGTTATGTGTGTTCTTGCCCGTCCCAAAAGCTGTTTCACCTCGTGCATGCGCGCTCAAGCCGCCATTGTCGGAAAAAAACACAATGAGTGTCCGGGTTGCTTCACCCATCGCTTCAAGCTGGTGCATCAATCCACCAAGACTGGCATCCATCCCCTCTAACATGGACGCGTAAGCAGCTTCTTTGGGGTCTAAATGGCTGTATTTGTCGACGTATTGTGAGTCGGCCATAATCGGCGTATGTACCCCATAGTGCGCCATATTGAGGTAAAACGGCCGGCTCATTGCTACGGCATCTGCCATGGCTTTATTGGCTTCGATGGTCAATACTTCAGTCAGATTGATCCCTTTGCCATGATACGCCTCGAGCCCTGGCACATCCCAAACGCCATCCCTGCCCCGAAATGATGCGCTGTAATTATGGGTGCCGTAGTAGCTGCCCGGTGCGCCGGCTGCATGTCCGGCTATGTTTACATCAAACCCCAAATTCGATGGATTGGCGCCCGCGGTTTCCATCGCACCAAAATGCGCTTTGCCGGCATGAATGGTCCAGTATCCCTGCTCCTTTAAAACTTGCGGCAACGTGACATCGCCAGGCTGCAATCCTTCAAACCGCCAATCCGGTGATTGCAAGGGGTAGTTTTTTGGTCCTGTTTCCTGCGCCTCCCTGCTATTGCGAAGCGTCCAGTTTGTAATGTGTGTACGGCCGGGATTCTGCCCTGTCATAATACTCGTGCGCGTTGGCGTGCAAACAGGACTGGCTGCATAGGCATTGGTCAGCACCACCCCCTGCCTGGCCAGACGCTCCATATTTGGCGTCTGATAGATCTCGTTGAACGACGTCTTTGATGTATGAAATGGCACCGAGGTATCCTGCCAGCCCATATCATCTACCAGAAACAGAATGATGTTGGGCTGTTCTATTTTATCATCAATATGTGGTTGCCCATTGAGCCCAGTAATTAGCAGGAGGGCAAAAAACCAAACACAAAAACGCGCGCCAGAGTGCATGCTCATCATCAGGGGGCTTAAACAGTGAAATACTTAACGGCTTTACTCACCAATGCGGTTGCGGAATAGAATATTTGGGCAGGCCGCAGAAGTCAGGAAGTTAATCTACAGCGTTTGCTGCTAAATTTCAGCATGCCCCTCCTGAATTACATTCACCAATAACGCTAAACCTTGAACGCTAAACCCGAAACGGTATCCCAGATACACCTCAATACTGACGAATCACATCTATAAACAAATCCCCATACCGCTCCAACTTCACCTGACCTACGCCGGAGAGCTCATTGAAGGCATCATGATTGGTGGGTCGGTGTTGTACCATGGCCCAAAGCGTAGCATCT
>JBGCEN010000466.1:0-3551 GCA_045106435.1 Rhodothermales bacterium | reverse complement strand
CGGTGGGCATCATGGGGGCGGCCGCAGCTGTAGCCGGCCAGAACCTTGGGGCGGGGAATCCTGATCGTGCATCGCAAGCCGTCCATGTAGCGTCACGTATTGGCCTCGTTATGGCCGTGTGTATCGGCGCGCTGTTCTTTTTCTTCCCGCGTCAATTATTGGCAATATTTGGATTGAACGAACCCGAAGTCGTTGAAATTGGCGTAGAATTGCTTCGCGTGCTGAGTGTCTCTGGCCTGTTTATAACCGTAGCACTCAGCTATACTGGAGGACTGCAGGGGACGGGCGATACCAAAAGTCCGCTGTACATCTCCGTCGTATCTCAGATTATCATTCCCTTGGGCATTTGCTTTGTCATCCAGCAAACAAGTACGCTGGATCCAATGGATATCTGGATCGCCATTCTGCTAGGCCACATGACCCGTTGTATACTGAGCGTCCTACGCTTCAATCAAGGAAAGTGGAGATCGATTAAAGTGGATATTAAGGGAAGTTAGGAGTCTGAAGAAGTCTGTGAGTCTGTGTGAGTCGGTGGGTCTGTAAGTCGGACTCACCGACCTACCGACTCGTTGACTCAAAGACTTCTAACGACTCATTGACTCACCGACTCCTACCGAATCACCGTCATCTGCTTCGTGTACGCCTGGTCTCCTTGTACTATTCTGTAGAAGTAGAGACCGTTTGGTAAGCCGGCTGGCTTCCATATGGCTTTGTGCTGACCTGCGGCGCGGACGCCGTCAATTAATACATCTACTTCCCGGCCCAATACATCGTAGATGGCTAGTTTGACCTGTGCGGTTTTGGATGTCCTGAATGCAATCTCTGTTTCAGAAGCAAAGGGATTGGGGAAGTTTTGTTCTAGCGTTAGCTCATTTGGCAATAGACTGCTTTCTTCCGTGCTGACGCCGACACTGCCCAGTAAAATGCGAACTCGAAGTCCTGTGTTCAGCGCACCACCGGCGGATGAAATATCCAGACTATTTGTGGTTGTCATGTCTAAAGGACCAAACTCAGTGCCGGTTACATCATCTGTAATTTCGAAAACACCCAGGCCGGCCAGCGCAGCAGCATCCCAAGTTAATTGAATGGCACTTCCGGGAGCAGATTGGTAGGCGATGTGAAAAATCTTTTCGACACTTGTTGTATCGCGAAAATCTTCCTGATAGTTCTCGTTCTCATTTATTGACCATACACTGATCTCATTTGCCGGGGGGGACGGAGGCGCAAAAAGATCGATGCCCTGATCATATCCATTGCTCGCATCCGGGTTTGTGCCAACTACAATAGTAGATGTAATTGAGCCGGCTGAGAAATCGATCGGTAGGCTAATGGCTTGCGCTTGTACGAAACCAGGCGCGAAGCACCACAAAAGTGTAGCGATAACGAGGGTTTGCTTCATGGATATTGAGGTTCTAATAGCTGTGAGAGCTGAATGATGTGTGGGACCTATTCAGCCAAATTACAACAAGCGACAACGCAGCGGTTTTTATTACGTTAGAGGTTTTGCTATTAAGCAAAAGGTGCTAGAATCGACAATTAGCCAGTTTAATGTTGATTTAACGGCTGTTTTGCCTAGTCGTACCGTTTTGCACAGCTTGATGAAACAGGCCATACCCGGATGGACTGGTTACCTAATTGCCGGCTACTTAATTGCTGAGAGCAAAACCTGTGCCTCAGATGCCGGCACGCCTAAATTAGAGCCTTCGAAATCTGGCAGAATTGCTGCATTGACTGCATATACATGGCCATCCAGCCCAAGGACGGGGCCGCCGCTGCCACCGTGTGTTGTGCCGGCATCATAAACGATACGGGCAGCAGTGACCTGGCCAACAATGCCACGCGTAGAAAGGGGTTTAATAAAACCCTGGTTGGAGAGTCGTTCTGCCGTGGTCCAGAATTCCAATTGGGTTTCTTGAAGTAACTGGTTTACAAACACCTCGTTTGTGCGGGCGAGCAGTGCGCGTAGGCCTGTAGGATACCCCATAACAATGACTTCTTCGCCGGGTGCAGGAACGCGGTCGCTAAGCGTTAAGCCGGCGATGTTCTGCGGTGCCTCTTCGCATTGGAGTACCGCAACATCCGCGTTATCACTCGCTGAAACCAGCTTGACATCAAAAGGCTCTTGTACGCCGGGCAGGTAGCCAATGAGTCTGTACATAACAGGTTTCAGCAACCGGGCCATCATCGCTTTTGCTGTGTCATCATACTCCCAGGGGATGGCCACATGTCTGTTGGTCAGAATCAGGTTATCCTGATCGACAACAAAACCAGTTCCTGTATAAAACAGCTCGGCACGCGGACCATTTCCACCGATCAGAATTTGCGGATTGCCATTCTCATCCAAAATCGTGTTGCCATCTTTGTCTTGCTGGATGCGTAGCGGAGTACCTTCATCATCTTCAAACCCATAGGCCCCCTGTAAAAAGATGACTGCTTTTGATGCAGCGGCAATGACACGTTGGCTGGCGCCGCTTTGGGCTTCCAATATTTCAATACGTGCTTGGGCTGCAGCAAGCTGAACGATCAATGAGTCTCGCAGAGAAGCGATAACATCTTCGCTCATAGGCACCGGAAAAGCTTCTGCAATATCCGTTTCTGCCCATAAAGTGTTAATGTCTTCCAGTTGGGATGCTTGTTCATCAATGACCTGACTCAATTGCGTTGTTTGCCAGGCCAATAATCCTACAGCACACATCAGCAACACAATGGCTGCCAGCGAGAGGGTGCGTACAAGAGGGGAGAGTTGGGGTGCTTGCGCCGGAATACCCTTAACAAAGGCAATGGTGCGACCCGTCGCAGAGGTGCTTTCTTTTTTAGCACAATCAATACAATCAGAAACAGCTTCTTTTACGGTCTTAAAACCCCGTGTAGCTTCCTGATATAATCTGAATTTGAGTAACGGGCCACCCAAACCAAGCTGAATCAAATCTCCTGAATGAAGATGCTCATCAAACACCAGTTTGTCATTAACAAACACAGGATGTTCATCTATCGACTTAATATGGTATCCACTCCCTCCTTTGGCTATCAAGGCATGTTGAGGGGCAATCATGGGGACTTTTGATGCTGAGAAGTGAATATCCACATCTGCCGATGAACCAATCCGCACCTCATCTGCCATTAAGGTATCACGTGTGCCTCGATGGTAGCCGCTCAGGTGATCGAGGATGACCAACGTTCCAGTATTACTTGAGGTTTGGTCTGTTAAAGAGCTGTGTGCCCCGGCTTTTTCTTCCATGTTTAAATAAGATAACAGTACGGTGCTGGCTCAATGTTGGTCTTAGCTGGACTTTATCCATTTGAAGCCCGCAAAAGAGGCTTAATCTGCATAGATAGAAAGGTGTGGTAATATTTAGAGGTCTCGGTATCTATGCCAGAGCTGGATAAATCGATAATAATGTGTGTGGGATATCCCATCAAATGCGTGGCGTTGTGCGTGGGGCTTTTATCGAAGCGTTTAGCCAGGGCTTTGTGGCAGATCTTCTAAGAACCTGTCTACGATCTATGGCCGAGATTGCATTTGCAGCAATTTTTGTTCAAATCAAGGCGCT
>JBGCEN010000465.1:0-2626 GCA_045106435.1 Rhodothermales bacterium | reverse complement strand
GATTCCATCTCCTCGATGTAGATCTTGTGATCGGCGAAGCCTGCGACGGATTCGACGAATACGGCGCCTTTGAGTTCGCAGTAATGGGTGGGGGATTGGGGGGCGGGCGTGGATGTAAAAAGCGCCATTAATGGCAGTAACAATGTGTGTATATACAGCATATTGAAATTAAAATGAATGAGGGATATGAGTTTGTTGGATTGAGAAAAAAGGCATTAAAAATATCAACCACAGATTCGCACCGATTATACACAGATTTTCATTGGCTCTGTGCATCTCTGTGAAAATCTTGTGGTAAAATTTCCAGCAGTATGCCTTTTGTATCAATCCCTACCTCTGCACTGAAAGACAAACTTTTTGGCTGACTCATCCCAAAGCCAAACTTCATACTCCACAGACCCTCCCGCCACATAAGCCTTCCATTCATCATAAGATGGATAAATAAAAAGAACTCGACTATTCTTTTGAATATTATATCCTAAAGCTGTCCTTGGGCCATTATATATTTTACCATCGCGTTGATCCACAAGTACGATTTGTTGGCAAGTTGGCCCACATTCCCAGGAGATAAGCGTATAGAAAGCTCCAAAATTTTGTCCAAATCTGTCATAGCCATCTCGAATGGTTTTATGTGCACGCTCCGTAAGTTCTTTATTTTCAAAATCAATCTCAGCAGGATAATCTTGCATGCTGGCATTGGCCAGGGCATCATCAAAATCGAGGCACTTTGTTCCACTTTGTTGATTACAAGCGAGATAGCAGAGTAGGCATAAAAACAGGGAAGTAGCTGATATAAATCGGAACATAATTAGATATTATTAGCCTACTCCTTAAAACTCACACTCTGATAAATCAAGGCCAGCGGTATCACACGATCCAGCGAATGCAATTCAAGGTTCTGTTCCATTCCAGCAAAACGACGAATTTCCCATAAACCTGCTTTTCTACTAAATACTTCGACGAGTGCTTTTTCCTGTTCGATTAATACATATTGCTGAAGCGATTCTATCGTCCTATAAAAATAAAACTTGTCTCCACGGTCATAATTTGAGCTCGTTTTGGAAAGCACCTCAACAATCACTGTTGGGTTTGAAATGGCTCCAATTTCTTCTTTTTCTGCTTCTAAACCACCACACACCGCCATTGCATCTGGATAGACATAACTGTTGGTCTGCGCTATACGAAGTTTGATCTCACTACTTAGTGCGGTACAATCTGCACCTTGGAGAGAAGAGCGCAATTCTCCGAAAATATTCCCACAAATAAGGCCATGATTCAACGTGCCGCCAGCCATTGCATAAATATGACCGTCATGAAACTCATATCGAATTCCCGTTTCCTGCTCTATTGCAGTGTATTCAGTAAGACTGAGATGTTGAATCTTTTTGGCTTCCATGACTTATCTATTCCTATTATGCCCGAAACAGCACCTCAATTTACATCAATTCCGTGTATTTCCCGATAGTCAAAGTATATCTCTAAATCAGCAAATCCTCCAGAATCACCTCAGCATCAACGATTTCTTGAGAATAAGCATTAGATCGAAGGCTATGATTCGTGATCGTCGTTAAAAAGACTTGCTTATTCGTTTTTGTGTGTTCAATAAAGCGTTGTCGCTTATTCATTAGCTGCTGGTAATACGACTTACTGATCGTAAAAGGACCAGTATGAAACTTCATTTCACACAGATTGATTGCATCATCCTTTCGGTCAATAATAAGATCAATCTGAAAACCTTCCCCATACTCATTACCACTTACATGCATGCTTGATATTTCAGTGTAAACTGCAGCGATTCCCAGGGCATTTTTAATCTCCCTTATGTGCTTGTGACATAATGACTCAAACGCATATCCTGTCCAAATTTTAAATGATTGCCCCGTGGCGAGTTGCTGCCACATGCCAGAGATATATTTTTGATTTTTTTCAATAAAGCGATGATAGAAAATGGAGTATTCGTCTATCAATCGTAGGTATGCACCTCGTTTTTTCCTTCCAAAAGGCGTTATTTCCTCCACAAAATCAGAAACTACAAGCTCTTCCACAGCGCGCTGAAAACTTCCATTCTGGTCAAGTCCAGCATGCTTGGCAAGATCCCTATTTGTTAATCCATTGGGGCTTTGAGCGAGTGCAGACACGATGGCTTTATGGACTTCGGCTTGTGTAAAAAGTGCTTGATATAGATTTCGATATTCATTTTTTAACAAACCTGTAGGCGAAAAACAGATACGCTCAATTGCTACTGCAAATGATTCCCCTTTCTTTATTTGTTCCAAATAAAAAGGAATCCCACCAAGTGCCATATATAGCTTGGCAGTTTCTTGAATCGACATACGTAAACCTCTGCTTTGCAAGAAGACATGCGTTTCTGCAAGGTTGAATGGACGCAGGTGTATGATTGATGTTACTCGATTATGAAGCCCTCCGGGGTCGTTGATTATTTTTCGCGTAATCCATGACGTTGCGGAGCCACAAACAACTAGAATGAAGTTGGATGTTTTGGACAGGAAGTCATTCCATAGATGAGCCAACATCTGAATAAATCCTGACCGGGGAGTATAAACCCAAGGCAACTCGTCAATAAAAATGACATGCTTCCGACTCGTGTCAAGCGTTTGTAAATATG
>JBGCEN010000464.1:0-16460 GCA_045106435.1 Rhodothermales bacterium | reverse complement strand
CTCGACTTTGTCCAATAAGAAAATGTCAAAGCCTCTTTTTAGCGCCACCAGGGTCTTTTTCGATTATTTATACGTCTCGGTTTACCAAGCAGACATGGATAGATTAAACGGCGAAGACTCAAAAGGTATGTCTAACATCGAGATAGCGCTTAAAAACCCTTCAAAATTAGACATTCCTTGATCGGTGTTCGATATTCGAGACTTTGTCCAAAAGGACAAAGTCGAGCTTAAGGTATTGTTTTTAAGTAAATGTATATGCATACTTCTTCTACATAGTCTTTACTTGTTTTTTTAGACGTATATGTAATTCCCTCCAATGAATTATACCCACACTACGCGTTTATTTTTATGTTTGTTGTTTTTTCTGTCAACTCATACAGTTCAAGCGCAAATAGCTGATTCCATTGCGGTAGGCGCTCATGTTGGTGATCCGGGAGAATTGTCTCATGACAGGCATGGGCCCCCTTCTTACCAGACACTACGGTTCGAGGAAGATTACAGTTATCTTGCAGAAAGTAGTGAGAGACAGCGGTTTTCTGATCGCTATAAATATATCGGGTTAGGATCAAATGTCTGGTTAGAGATGGGGGGAGAGGTGAGGTTTCGTTATGAGGAAGAGACCAATAAATTTCTTATACCTGATCCACAGTTTACAGACAGTTTTTTACTGGCTCGGCTGGCTCTTCATGCAGATTTGCAAATAAAAGGTGTGGGTAGAATTTTTGTCGAAGGTATTCATGGTGAAGTGTTTGGGCGCGATGAATTGCTGTTCTTTATCCATCGAAATCGACTGGATTTACATCAGTTATTTTTTGATTTAGCGCTAAATAATTTCACGTTGCGGATCGGCCGGCAAGAAATGGCGAAAGGGAATGAACGTATGATTTCGACTTCCGGGTGGGGGAGGATGCGCAAAAGATTTGATGCCATTACGTTAATATCCCAGATCCAAAACTGGGAAGTTAGCGCATGGTTTTCGCGCCCAGTAACAAGCGAAACCATTTCTTCGGATTACCAGGACAAAGACATTGATTTTGCCGGCATTTATTTGAGCGGCCTTTCCAATACACTGGATATATATTATCTATACCAGCATAACCGGGATATGGGGTTAAATCCAAACGGCAACATGGGCTCGGGGGAGGTCCATACGATAGGCGCTCGGTTTGAGAAAAAGAACGGGCCGTTTGATGTTGAGCTTGAGTCAGCTATTCAGCCATTTGGTCAGTGGGCCGGCGACGATGTTCGTGCATGGAGTGTGGGGGCAACAGCGGGTTATTCCTTTCTTTCTTCCATGCGCCGGCCCCGGATTGGCGTAGGTGTTGAGATTGCCAGTGGCGACAAAGATCCGACGGATGGCAAGGTGAATACGTTCAACCAGCTCTACAGGCAGGAGAAAGACCATCTGGGATATCTGGTGATGTATGGCCGGCAGAATATTCGCGCACTGAACGTGAACGCACGGGTGGGATTAATCCCGCGTAAAGTATTGCTTGAGGTGTTTCACTACTGGTTTGCACTGGATTCCGATAACGATGCCCTGTATAATCCCGGTGCCTTTCCATTGCCAGGCCGGCGCGATTTTGCCGGCGAGAGCGGCACAAATGTGGGTCGGGAAATCGATCTGGTTCTTGGATGGCAAGTAGATCGACATCACAGTTTGCTGATTGGATATATGCACTATTCGCACGGAGCATTTATCCAGTCAACAGGCGATGTAAAGACACCGGGAAACGTGTTTATGCAGTATAAGCTGTTGTTTTGATTCGTAGCTGTTGGAACGTTGTCAGGAAGATATATTGTGTGTTGAGGTACGATGAGTACAAAGAGTACGATGCGTACGAGATAAGTATTGCTTCAGTTCGTTCGTGCTTTTCGTACCCTTTGTACTATTCGAACAACAAATCACGCTTGTTATACTTGCTGACAGCGTGTAAAAGCCTAGTCGATCATTTGTGCACGGAATGCTTTAGCGATCGCATGTGTACCTGTGTGGACTTCAAGCTTTTCATAAATGTTTTGTTGGTGGGTGTTCACTGTGTGCCGGCTTACATAGAGGAGTTCGGCGATTTCCTTTTGGGTGTGTCCATCTGCCATTTTGTTTAGCACTTCGATTTCGCGTTTGGTCAGATCGTCCTGTTCCTTTTTTGTTTTCATAGCTTTCCTCGTAACTCTTACAGTGTTTACTTAACGTCCCTTTGCGCATCGCAGTATGTTTACAGTATGCACATAGTGGTAAGGGCTGGCATATGTATTAACTGATTTTCTGCGCAAAAGGGGTCATGCATTTGCGATTTAGTTACTTGTAAAATTACTGGTGCAGTTTTTAAGCGATAGATTCAACGGCTGAGACTCTATGGATGAGTGTGCCGGTTTCTGTGAAATTGTGCTGATTGTCTACATGCCAATAGGCGCGGCTTTGAAAAGAATCCCGACAGGTACTTTTGTTAAGAAATGAGCTATGTATAGAAGTCACGCTTTTGATTGGAAGAAAGCGTGACGGGGAGAACGTTGGATATTTAGAAAGACTTACACGCTCTCCAGAATTACAGCGTATCCCTGGCCTACACCTACACACATGGTGACGAGGGCATAGCGTTTTTTCTGCTTATTGAGTTCAAGTGCGGCTGTATGCAGAATGCGTGTGCCGGAAACACCGAGGGGGTGCCCAATGGCAATGGCACCTCCATTGGGATTGATGCGAGGGTCATCATCTTGGAGTCCCCATGCGCGGATACAAGCCAGGCTCTGAGCGGCAAATGCCTCATTCAGTTCAATAATATCCATGTTATCCATGGACAAGCCGGCTTTGGCAAGGGCCTTGTTGGATGCACCAACGGGGCCAATGCCCATAATGCGTGGCTCAACGCCAACAACGGCTGAGGTCACGATACGGGCAAGTGGTTTGAGATGGTGTTTTTTTATAGCGTCGTCAGATGCAATTAGCATGGCCGCTGCGCCATCATTTAATCCTGATGCATTGCCGGCGGTTACTGTGCCGCCATCTTCAGCTTTTTTGAAAGCTGCCCGTAGTTTGGCCAGGCCGGCAATCGATGTGAACGGTTTAATAAACTCATCTTTGTCAAAAATAATCGGATCAGCCTTACGCTGAGGAATAGGGACAGACACAATTTCTTCGGCCAGCCGGCGAGATTCCTGGGCAGAGGCGGCTTTCATTTGGGAGTTGTAGGCAAACGCATCCTGATCTTCACGGCTGATTTGATATTGTTCAGCGAGGTTCTCTGCGGTGCTACCCATACCATCCGTACCGTACAGGGCTTTCATCCGTGGATTTATGAAACGCCAGCCAAAACTACTGTCGTGCATGGCAGCATCCCTGCCAAAAGGTTTGGATACTTTGGAAATGACCCACGGCCCGCGTGTCATGTGCTCTACACCGCCGGCGATAAACAAGTGGCCATCCCCTGCTTTGATCGCACGGTTTGCATGGATCGCTGCAGACATCCCCGAGGCACACAGACGGTTGACAGTTTCTCCCGGTACAGACCATGGTAAACCAGCAAGCAACAGACACATGCGTGCTACATTGCGATTGTCTTCGCCGGCTTGATTGGCACAGCCCATGATTACATCATCGATGGCATCGAGTGGCAAGCCTGGATGTTTTTCGAGCAGCGCTTTAATGGGAAGCGCACCAAGATCGTCGGTCCTGATGGTAGACAACGTGCCGCCAAAATTTCCAATGGGCGTGCGCATACCATCGATGATAAATGAATCCATGTTCTGTAGCGTAAATGTTGGAAACTGGGAGGAGAAACCTAACTACATCATCTCAGGGAAGTTCGGTTCAAAGTTATCAGTATTCGGTTATCAGTTATCAGGAATAAAAAATCACTAATCTGACTACTGAAAACCGACTACTTATTTCAACAACAGAACCGTGCCATTCAGTGTTTGCGTAGGTGTTACCAGTCGATACAGATACATGCCACTGGCCATATCTTCTGCAGCTTGAAATTGCTCGCTGTGATAACCTGATGGTCTTACTTCATTGACCAGTTCTTGCACAACACGACCTGAGGCATCATAAACGGAAAGCAGGACCTTGCCTTCCACAGGTAATGTAAAAGAAATGGTTGTCGAGGGATTAAAAGGATTGGGATAAGCTGGATGCAGCACCGTGTTTGGTGTCATGGGTAGTGTTACTGCTACTACATCTGAGTATTCAAACGTACCGTCAAAGTCCAGTTGCTTTAGTCTGTAATACAGCGTCTGACCCTCAAAGCCATCAGCAGTGTGGTTGTACTTGTATTGAATCGTTTCCGTTGAAGTGCCTGAGCCGGCTATAAATCCGATTTTATCAAATGAACCTCCAGCTTCATTTGTAAATTCAACGTCAAATCCTGCGTTATTCAACTCACTGGCAGTGGTCCATTCAAGCACTACACTTTGATTGTTTATGAGCCCCTTGAATTTAACCAACTCTACCGGCAAGGTCGTGGAGATAGATTCTGGCGTTGAAACATCCTCAGCAATGCTCTCACTCACGCTCTCATGAAAAAACACGAGGCGGTCGATTTTAAATTGGGTTGACCTGCCAGAGAGTTCAATTTGATAGGTGCCTGCTGTGTCAAAAAAAGCAAATACCTCATGGGCGTTATCATCAACGGTTGAGGCCTCGAAATGCCAGTCATCTCCCCCTTTCTTCTGATACACCTTAAACCATGTGTTCTGGTCTAGCGAAACGATGCTTCCACCCGTTGATTTCCGACCTTCTCCCGGGTTGTCTGGAAACCGAACCCATACATCATTGTGATCTCTTTTTAGAAGCGCTGCGGTGCGAAAGAGGAAGCGATAGGTTCCTGGGGTAGATATCTGAAACGCATAGCTCAGGATATTCAATCCAGGTTCATCAGCTTCCGTAGAAGGGTCGCCATTTTTCCATTCATAATATCCATCATTTACTGCGCCGGTAAGCTCATTTTGGAAACTCCAGTCTCCTGAAATGTCTGCTTTCTCTGCTTCCATCACAAGCAGTCCCCCTGCCTCAGTCCATATCAGAGCCGGCTCTTGTGGACTTGATTGCCCAATTGGTTGAGCGTTGATGGTTGATAATGAAACTGCAAAGAAAGAAAGTAATATCGTGAGGGGCAGGATCTTCAGATATACGTACTTCAAGACTATGTCCCGTCTTTATTTAGATGGCGCGTCACTGTAAGATTCATCTCGAAAAACTACGTTTCGGGAAATAAGGCTATGTCTAAATATTCAGACATAGCCTTGTCCCGAACCCGATTCAGGATCGATAGGCATTAAACTAAATCCCGAAAAAAGGTACACGGGTAGAAATTGATAAGGTGATGGGAAGAAAGGAGGACTATGGTAGGGCTCTTCGCGTCTTACCGCTAAAACACACCCAGTAAAAGAACGAATGTTTTCCACCTGAAAGGAGATGTATTGCTTCTGCCGGCAAAATTATTCTAATTTCGGGATACGCATGTACACTTTGGTGTTATGAGAAAGAAGCAGAAGGGGACGCATCTCGTTAAATAAGCAGCTTATTCACTGAGTAGAAGAACGCCATGAAAACCTTAATTCTAATTCACGGAAGAAGCTGGAAACCGCCTGAAGAGCAACTCAAGAAAATGTGGGTGGAGGCTATTCGTTTTGGTATCCAGCGAGATTTTCCAGACAAGGTGGCTTTATTCGATCAGGCACACGTTGAGTTTGTCTACTTTGGCGATATCTCGAATCACTTTTTAAGTGAGCTAAAGGGGAAGCCTGCACCAGATGATCTTGATGGCCGGAAAGAAACGCTGGCTTTGCTAAAACAGTGGAAGGCCGGCCAGTTTAACAGAAGGAATTACCGTCGCCTGCCCGGACAAGAATCCTTCAAGGAAGGCGTTGCTGATATCTTATCTCCGCTCCTAAGCTATTTCCATCTGAGCGATGAACTCATCAGTCAGTTTGCACCCGACCTGAAAGAGTATTGGAAAGGAGAGGAAAGTGCCTTTGGGTCCGCTGTTAGGGAGCCTTTAACAAGACCATTAATGGAAGCACTGGATCGACAAGATTCTGTATGCTTGCTCGGGCATAGCCTGGGCAGCATGATTGCCTATGACGTCCTGTGGAAATTCTCCTATCGAGGCGAGTACAGGCCCAGCTATTGCAACAAGATGGTAGATTTATTTCTAACCATTGGCTCTCCATTAGGCGATGCCACTGTGAAAAAAGGGTTGTTGGGTGCCCATGTGACCAATCATCGCCAATACCCCTGCAATATCAGAAAATGGATTAATGTAGCCGCTGAAGATGATTATATAAGCCACGATGAACGTATCAGGAACGACTACCGAAAAATGATTCGATTGGGGCTGGTTGATTCAATCAAAGACTACAAAATCTATAACCTCGCCCTGAGAGAGGGAAAATCTAACCCGCACCATAGCTGTGGCTATTTAATTCATCCCAGGGTATCGCAGGTACTGGTTTCGTGGTTAGGGGGATAGGTAAGTCAGGAAGTCTGTGAGTCAGGAAGTCTGTGAGTCAGTGCGTACCGACTCACCGACCTACCGACTCACAGACTTCCTGACTCCTCTCAAAAACTCTTCGTTCTGACGAGGCGAAATCCGAAGAAATTGTGGCGGTGGTTGGGGGCGTAGTAGTCTCGATAGGTTGGGCGTTGTTCACGGGCATCGTCTGTCCAGCTTCCGCCGCGCAAGATGTATTCTGTACCCACGGTTTCGCCCAAGGGGTCTACAGCAGCGGTGGATCTGTAGGGGCCGTAGAAGTCTTGTACCCACTCGTATACATTACCATGTGTGTCGTAGAGGCCCCAGGCATTCGGTTTTTTCTTTGCTACTGGATGCGTGCGGAATCCTGCATTGGATGCATACCAGGCATATTGGTCGAGGGCCTCCACATTGTCGCCGAAGCTATAGCTTGTAGATGTGCCGGCTCTTGCGGCATATTCCCATTCGGCCTCTGTGGGGAGTCTGTAACAATCGTTGCAATTTGGCGTGACTTTATTGAGTCGGTTCAGAAACACCTGAATGTCACCCCATCCCACATTGTCTACAGGATGATTTGGGCCGTGAAACATGCTGGGGTCCTGGTCCATTATCGCAGACCATTGCTTCTGGGTAACTTCGGTTTTGCCTATCAGAAATGTTTTTGTAATGGTAACTCTGTGCACCGGCTTTTCATCCGGATATGCATCATTGGCGTTTGAGCCCATCATAAACGAGCCTGATTTAATCCGTACAAAATCAGAAGCAACAAAGGGGTCTTGTGCCGTCTTTTTATTGGGCGGCGTATCCATAATGAAGACCATGTAAAAGGCCACACAGGATAGTATGCTTACGATGACAATAAGCGTCCAGAATATTTGCCGATTGGCTTGCTTATTTTGCATCTACAGGTTCTTGTTTGAGACGAGGTTGTGCCGGCGCTTTTGTTTTTGAATCAAAACGTTCTGGCTTTAATGCCATAATGTTAATCGAAGGAGTGGCTTGGTTAACCACGTTAGTTACCAACTGTCCTGTTATAGGCGCGAGGGTGATGCCGATCATTGCGTGTCCGGTTGCAATGACAAGATTGCTGTACGCCCCCGATCGACCAATCATGGGTAACCCATCTGGTGTGCAGGGACGGTAGCCAGACCATATTTGATCTGTTTGAATTTCCTCAGGCTTTATGTTTGGCAGATAATCCGGGATGGTATTCAAGATAGAAGATGTACGTACACGATCAATTGAATCATCAAAGCCGGCGAGCTCAAGGGTACCACCAAATCGTAATTGATTTCCCATTGGCGTTATGGTAACTTTTGCTTCCGTCAAGATCATAGGAATCTCAGGGCCGTTAACTGGCGCATCCAGCGTTACACTGTATCCTTTGGCTGGTTGTATCGGTAATTTGATTCCGAGCAAGCGCGCAATGGCGGGAGACCACGAGCCGGCTGCTAGAATGACTTCATCCGCCTCAAATTCTTCACTGGGTGTCTTGACAGAGACAATTGTACCTTTTCGTCTTGTAAACTCCGTAACGGGTGAATGGGTTCTGAAGTCTACACCTTCGGTTGAAAGATGCGTTTGAAGCGACGCGGTAAAATGATTGGGACTGATGTGTGCGTCTTGCGGGTAATAAACTGCACCGGTCGCATTTGTTTTGATGCCAGGCTCGAGTTTATACAAGGCATCTGCGCTTAATTCTTCTACTTCGAGGCCTACCTGTTTGGCCATCTTGCCATATTTTAGATTCTCTTTTTCGCCTTTTTCTGATGAATGGACCATTAACAACCCACGTCTTTCGAAATGAAAGAGAAAGGTTTCTGATAGTTGTTCGAACAGATCGACGCTGGCGAGGCTGAGGTCTCGTAGTAATGGCATCGATGCATCTACATGCCTGTCATTGCAGAAACTTTTGAATTGCCAGAGCCAAGATGCAAGAGCAGGATCCAGTCTGGGTTTTATGCGAAACGGACTATCTCTTTTGAAAAGCCACCGCATCCCTTGCGAAATAACGCCCGGAGCGGCCAGGGGAACGACGTGACTGGGGACAAGCATGCCGGCATTTCCGAGCGATGTCCCTTCTGTATAAATGCTTTTCTCCAACACAGTAACCTGGTTACCTGAATGGTGCAGGTAATAGGCTGCGCAAAGTCCTATGGCGCCCCCGCCAATGATTACGACCTTCTTGCGTTTAGACATATTCCTGTGAGTTACCATGCTACTCGGTTCGCGAAATAAATGATGTTTTAAAGAGGTACGAAGGGTACGAGGAGTACAATGGGTACGAATGTAAGTCAGAATCGATTAAATCGTACCCATCGTACCCCTTACAACTCAAATCACCTGGAATCCGTGGGCGTACGGATCGTCATCATCAATAAAGATGGTATTAAAGCCGGTGATACGCGCCCAGCCTTCGATGCTTGGTATAATGGCGTCTATCTCTCCTATTTTTGTTCTTTTTTCTACCCGGCCCTTGAACAGACTGCCGATGATGCTTTCATGCACAAATGTATCGCCGGCATCCAGGTCTCCCCGGGCGGCCCACTGCGCCATTCGTGCAGATGTACCGGTTCCGCAGGGTGATCGATCAATCGCCTTCTCTCCGTAAAACACGGCGTTTCGCGCATTTGCTTCAGGATGCCTGGGTTTGCCTGTCCATTCAATATGACTAAGCCCGCAGATCGTTGGGTTTTCGGGATGAACAAAAGTATACGTTTCATTAAGCCGTTTTCTCACCACGGGGCTCCAGCTTAAAAGATCTGTTGCCGGATGATCAGCCATGTCGGAGAAGTTTTCCTGGGGCTCAACGATCGCGTAGAAATTGCCGCCATATCCTACATCTACGGTTAGTGTACCCAGTGATGGGCATTCTACCGTCAGATCTTTAGCGGCAAGATAGGAGGGCACATTCACAAGTCGTACTGAAGCAACGCGCTGGCCTTCCATTTTGTAAGTAGCTACAACCAATCCTGCCGGCGTCTCAAGTCGCAGCGTGCCGGGTTCGCGCGGTGTTACGAGGCCATGTTCAATCATCACGGTCACTGTGCCGATGGTGCCATGCCCGCACATTGGGAGGCAGCCGCTGGTTTCGATAAACAAGATGCCGATGTCACAATCGTCGCGCGTTGGGGGATAGAGAATACTTCCCGACATCATATCATGGCCACGCGGTTCAAACATGAGGCCTGTTCGGATCCAGTCAAATTCAGCGAGAAAGTGCTGCCGGCGCTCGCTCATGCTGTTGCCCTCAAGCAGAGGACCGCCACCAGAGACAACACGAACGGGGTTACCGCAGGTGTGCGCGTCTATACAAAAAAAGGTGTGTCTAGCCATATTTTGTTTTAGAGAGGAGGAGGGGTGCTACTTGAAAATATTTAGCATAAGGATGCGCAGATCAGACTAAATCCAGCGCAGCCCGCGTGAACTGCTCCAGGTAATTGATAATTTCATCTGCATGTTCAGCGGCTTGTGTTTCATCGCGGGAAACAACCGATGAAATCATCTGTGTGTGAAGCAACGCTGATTTCAGGATATCGCCTTCATGCTGGTACTGATACCAGAATCGCCGGCAGTGCGCATGCAGAGAGGTTAAAGCCTGAGCTGCGTACGGATTTCTGGAGGCGGCTTCCAGTACGGCATCGCAAGCACGATCCAGTCGCATAAATGAAGTAATGTCTTCACCAGTTGCGGCAATCTTCATGTCATGCTGGATTGATTTTAATTGCTCACATTGCTCCATCGTAGCCCGTCTCGCAGCCCGCGATACCACAAGCTGATCCAATACACGCCGGGTTTCCAGCATGGCCAATTGATCGGTGATGTTGATCTCCGCCACCATCATCCCTTTGCGGGGCAATGCCTTCACCAGTCGTTCAGCAGCGAGGCGTTGCAATGCTTCCCGCAAAGGGGTGCGTCCAATATTAATCTGTTGGCTGAGTTCCCCTTCAGAAAAAACATGCCCCGGTGGTAGCACCAATGTTACGATCAGTTCTTCCACCAGAGAATAGGCCTTCTCTGAAAGGCTTTCCGTTTGAGTTACAGCTTGCATACAATCTGGCAGTGATCAAATGGTAGACAGTTCGACGAGTTCTGGCCGAACTGCCAACGCATCTTCGATTACTTTAATAACATGATCACGTTCTTCGCCTATTAATGGAAGGCGTGGTGCCCGCACGCGTTCAGTGCCCAGGCCAGTCATAACTTCTGCTATTTTGATATTTTGTACCAGCTTTGTGGATACATCCAAATCGAGCAGCGGCTTGAACCAGCGGTATAATGCGCGTGCTTCTTCCAGCCGGCCGGCCTGTGCCAATTCGTAAATGACAACGGTTTCTCTTGGAAAGGCGCATACGAGGCCGGCAACCCAGCCAACAGCACCGAGCAACAAGCTCTCAAGCGCCAGGTTGTCTACGCCGGTGAATAGCTGATATCTTTCGCCCACAGCGTTATAGATATCTGTAATGCGTCTGACGTTGTCTGATGATTCCTTAATCGCAACAAATTTAGGTTCATCGGCCAATTCTATAAACATCTCTGGCGTGACATCCACATTGTATGCCACAGGATTGTTATAGACCATAATCGGCTTCGGCGATGCTTTTGCTACCGTCCGGAAATGATGCATCGTTTCTCTTGGGTCCGAAGTGTATTGCATGGGAGGCAGTACCATAAACCCATCCGCGCCCAGTGCGCTTCCTTGCTGGATAAATTCGCAGGCATCCATGGTTCTTCGCTCTGCAACACCAGCCAGTACGGGCACGCGGCCGGCACTGACTTCAATGGCATGCTTGAGGATGTCCAGTTTTTCTGATGGCGTTAGTGTGCTACTTTCGCCCAGAGATCCAGATACAATAATCCCGTGTACGCCGGCATCTATCTGTGCCTCGAAATTATGCGTCATGGCAGTAAAGTCGAGGCTGTCGTCTTCATTGAATTTGGTGGTGACGGCTGGAAAAACGCCTTTCCAATCTGTTTGCATGGTAGGATCCGGGTCTATGAGTTGTAGGAATATTCAAGATATGCATGTAATATATCAGTTGAATATCTGGAATCCAAGCACTTGAATGAATCATTTCACATAAATAAAAAAGGCACGGATGTACCGGAGGAGTGAAAGGCCTCCGTTTACATCCATGCCCACGAAAAAAACTGTTGAGAAATACGGTTGCGGCGCACCGCAATTGGTGCTTAACAATCAGCCTTACTTAAGCAAAGTAATGTTCTGGTTAGAAATAAATTTCTCGCCAGTCGCTCTCAATAGATATTTTCCACTCGCCAGGTTCGCAGCATCAAAGGAAAACAAATGGCCTTGGCCTGGTGTCAACTCACCGTCATGCAAGCGGGCTACAAAGCGTCCAAGCATGTCATACACTTCGATTTTCACGTGTTGTGTTTCTGCTACGCGCAATTGGAAGGATGTCGTTGGATTAAATGGATTGGGGTATACGCTCGAGAGTTCATACCCTTCATCGGAAAGTGCTTCCGATGGAATAAATTGGGCCGGCTGGTTGCCACTTGAAGGGTGTAAAGCCCTCAAATCAAAAATACCCAGTAAATAGTGATCTCCCGTAGTCGCTGATAACCCCGGAATAGGCAAAATAGGAATTCCAGGATTGATGCCATGCGTGGTTTTATCGCTGTGAACAACAATGGCAATAAAATCGACCGCGCGTGGACTCCTGATCAAGACGGGCCGGCCATTTGCATCCAGCCGCTGAAATCCTGTGGCTGGATCAAAGGCACGTAAAAATGAACTACCCACGGGTTGGTAGCTCGGCGCCGGCACGCCGGCCGGGCAGCACAACGGCTGCTCTGCATCATCACCAGCAGGCGCAAGGGCTTGGTTGGTGGTCACCATATCATTCCTTAGCGGACCCTGCCCAGGAAGCAGTGGGTCATAATCCAGAAAGATTGTGAGTTTTGATTTTCCGTTTGACTTGATGTCGAATTGATTGGGCTCTGGAGCCATGCCCTCGGTAAAAGCTGCCGTAGTTGGTGCCATAGGGGCAGAAACGCCGGCAATCGGAGGCAAACCCGGACCAATAGGATCGAAAATTGGATGGGGTGCCACCGGACCACCGGGGAAGAAATAGGAGGTCCATGCGGTTATCACCATATCCTCATCCAATCCTTCAAGATCGATGGTGATTTTTGTTTCACCATTTGGCATTTCCTTCAATGCGAGTTGACCTGAAGGGTCAGGGGCAACAACTGAAGGGTCCAGATTTGTAGGGAGTAAACAAGGTGGCGCTGAACCTATGCCTGGCTCTCCTCCCGGGTTTGGTGGAGGGAAACAGGTCATGTCTATAGTACTGTTGCTGCTGAATGCATCGAGTCTGGATAATTCATATGCTGATTGGGCTACCGCTTGATTCATGAAGAACATCAAAAAACAGCATATAATCATGCTGCAAGCATGTTTCGGGGGGTGATTAGTCATATCTGGTTATCTATTAAGTGATTACACAAAGTTGGGTCGGTGTGTCCTAACAGGACATTGTATCCTTAACCAGTTGAATCAAATAGATCACCGGGCCAGGTGGGTAAGCGTACGCAGAAGAATCTGCCGGAGAAATGAAATAGTCCGGTAATAGCCTGGGAGTCCAGGCCTGCTATTCAAGAAATCTGTGGAAGGATATTGCATGCACGCAGATATGTAAGTTTAGCATATGCTTTTATAAAAAAGCAGTTTATTAATGTGAATTACGCTGAGAAAGGGCTGAATTGTAGAATTTTAACTTGTACGAGAAGATTAGCAATACGATATAATGAATGCTTTTACCCCTCATTCTTCCATCCTTCTTTCCTGAACCATTGGATGCTGAGAGTTCGATGTACTACGTCCTAATCCATCCCAAACAAAAGACGATAGTCCATAAAAGGGTGCGCACCCAATTTCTCGTAACTAAAAGCGAAAGGGTATTGGGTTGTTGTTGATTGGCTGAAATTGCGTTGTGAAGCGGTACGGCTTGTGTAAACGTCGAAATCCAGGCCAGCAATACCAATACGGCTGATGTATAAACAGCCCAGCTTGGCGTTTGAAACACTTGCGCACCGATGAAGAGTACCTGGCCAAACATCAACGGGATGACAAGCAGCGAAATGTTAAATGTGTACCGTTTGTGCCAGCTTCGAAACGCGTCCGCTTGAATGTATTCAAAACTCGGGTAGACGATAAGTTGGACCATCCAGATTAAAATGAATAGTCCAAAATCGACCATCGTACGAAGCTCGTTGATGTATAGGAATAGCAAGTTGATCACAGGGTAGTTAGCAGTGCTCGTTGGCGGTTAAAAGGAGTGTTCTGATTTGTGAAATGTGATCTGTCCAGCCTGCATATAGCAGACATAGTCACCAAGCAATAAATTGACTTAAAACAGGCAATAAGCAATATGTATACATTAAAGCGCGAATTAGTGGTCAATACCACGCTCGAAAAGGCCTGGGGTTTTATCAGCCGGCCCGAGAACTTGAATCTCATCACACCTGAAGACATGTCGTTTAAAATAGTGTCAGACGTGCCTGATGAAATGTTTAACGGACTTTTGGTAGAATACATCGTCAATATACCCATCATGGGTGCCCAGCGTTGGGTTTCCGAAATCAAGCACATCAAACCAAACCACTCTTTTGTCGATGAACAACGCGTCGGTCCGTATAAACTGTGGTACCACTTCCACAAGATTGAGGAGGTGGATGGAGGCGTACTGTTTACGGATGAAGTAACCTATCAACCGCCTTTCTCTATCTTCGGCCAGATTGCCAATGCTGTTTTCATTAGAAGAACGCTGGACAGAATTTTTGATTACAGAACAGAAAGATTTGAAGCATTGCTGACGTAATACAGGTACTTGACGGGTAAAAGTATAAGTCAGGTTCTTAAACAGGCTGAGGCTGAAATGATGTATTTCTTTGCAGTTGCTACCACTGTTTATCATTGGTCGTGTTTTATGACAGGCTGACCTCTTATGTTGGTCAGGTGTTTCACTGGACGCGATGGGACTTTCTTTCTATATTTCTGAAAGTCCCACACGCCTTGGTAGTCAGTAAGCAAATAAATAACGTATTGAGGTTCATGGGTACGAAATGCATGAAGGGTTCAACAGATTCGAAACAAGCCTTGATACTTTCTGATCGTACTCTTCGTACTCTTTGTACCATTTCAGTCATATGAGACAGCGCCCCCTTTTTCTACTCGTCGCTTGTTTCTTTCTTTCCATTTCTTGCACTCCCAATGGAGGGACAGATCTGTCCACCGAGCCACCCAATGTACTGTTCATCGCCATTGATGACTTGAACGACTGGATTGGGCCATTAAAAGGCCATCCACAGGTTCAGACCCCCCATTTAGACGCGCTGGCTGCACGGGGGACATTGTTCAGCAATGCCCACGCACAGTCGCCGATTTGTAGTCCTTCTCGAACAAGCCTGCTTACGGGGAAGCGCCCTTCCTCAACAGGGATTTATGGTCTGGCCCCATGGTTTCGCGATGTTGAAGAGTTAAAAGACATCGTTAGCCTGCCCCAGCATTTTTCTCAAAATGGATACACCACCTATTCAGGAGGCAAAATCTATCATGGAGGATATGGCAGAAAGGAAGAAGACCGAGAATTTGATGCGTTGGGGCCGGCATCTACAGTTGGTCCGAGGCCTGAGGAAAAGATCATCGGCTGGACGCCCGGAGGGAATCATGACTTGATGGATTGGGGAACGTTTCCACACAACGATGAAGACAAAGGTGACTGGTTGGTGGCGAGTTGGGCGGTTGACTTGCTCAAGGATAAACTCAGACAGACTCCTACCGCAGAACCGAATGCTCCATTTTTTCTTTCAGCCGGCTTCTTCTTGCCACATGTCCCGCTATATGCAACCCAGAAATGGTTCGACATGTATCCGGATGAAACGCTGCTATTACCACCCATTTTGGAAAATGACAGAGACGATACACCGCGTTTCTCCTGGTATGATCACTGGGATTTGCCAGAGCCGCGATTAAAGTGGTTGGAGGATGAAGGCCAATTGAGGCCACTTGTTCGCGCTTATCTGGCGTCTATAAGTTTTGTCGATAGTCAGGTGGGCCGTATACTTGATGCCCTCGAAGAAAGCGGATTGGCGGACAATACAATCGTGGTGCTTTGGTCCGACCACGGGTATCATCTGGGAGAGAAGGCCATCAGTGGTAAAAACACATTGTGGGATCGTTCAACCAGAGTCCCGTTGATTTTTTCTGGCCCGGGCGTTGCTGAAAATGCGGTTGTTGACGCTCCGGTAGAATTACTGGACATCTACCCGACACTGCTTGAACTGTCCCGGCTATCTCCACGCGAAGGGCTTGAAGGTCACAGCCTGATGCCTCAACTCCAACAAGCAGATGCAGAACGAGCATGGCCGGCGATCACAACGCATAACCACGACAATCATGGCATCCGTACCAAAGATTGGCGGTTTATCCAATACGCAGATGGTAGCCAGGAATTGTACAACATGCAGGAAGATCCTAATGAATGGACCAACCTGGCTTCAGATCCAGCATACGCTGATATCATAGCGGAGCACGCACTATGGCTTCCAGACATCAATCGCAAACCCGTCCCTGGCAGCCGGCACCGAATTCTTACCTATGAAAATGGAGAAGCTACCTGGCAAGGTCAACCGATAGCCCCTGACGACCCGATCCCAGGTCTAGAGTAAATCACTTGCAAAGTTAAAAGCTAAAAGTTAAAAGCTAAAAGTTAAAAGCTAAAAGTTAAAAGCTAAATTACCCTAAACCCTAAACCCTAAACCCTAAACCCTAAACCCTAAACCCTAAACCCTAAACGGTATATCATTTACAAAATTTTTATCTTAAAAAGACACAACGCGACCAGACCGCTTGATTAAACCTGCTTGGTAGTCAAAAAGCTTTCTGATCGCCCTGTGCTCAAGAGACCACGATATAACAATAAAAGACCTTGTATTGAGGGGGATTTCCTCACTTTTATGTAG
>JBGCEN010000463.1:0-11167 GCA_045106435.1 Rhodothermales bacterium | reverse complement strand
GACATTTTAACGCTTACCAGGCGAGGTGTTTTATTGCAACCTGTAAAAGAGTTGGAACGATTTAGACCTCACATATCAATATGTAAAATATAATGTGTAAAACATGTGTGGTCAATAGGGGGCTGTAAAATTCATGAAAGGAGTCTGACAGTCTGTGAGTCGGAGAGTCTGTGGGGCTGCCAATCGTCGAGTCTGGCTGTACGAAAGTCGGAAAGGTCTGGTAAGTCTGTTTTAGAGATAGCCTTTTGTAGATCGGTGGTGACCATACATTCGAGGATCTGTTGCATAGCTACTCGTAAAGCTTTCATGCTTATGCAACAACAGACTCACAGGCCCACAGACTAGCTGACTTACCGACTTCTCGGCTTGGCTTACTCGCTTCGGCGCATGGGAAGGGGTTTTAATTAGTCAGAAGCGCTATTGCGCGCCCTTGAGTTTAAGTATATTGGAAACATATTAACAGCGCACACCGCGCAAAATAATACTGAATTCTTTTATCGGGGGGCAAAGGAGTCAGTAACGTTTTGAGCGGGGTGCGTTTGTTTTTTATAGTAATTTTTGTGCTGAGGAATATGAAATTATGTCCCTGATTATATCTGGGTACTAAAGTAAGGGGCGCTGGATTGAGTTATGCTTAGATCTTTGTTGGATTTCGCAGAAGGAGACTCCAGGATGAGTGTTCTCGGCTTTGTGCAGATGGATCCTGGATCGAGTCCAGGATAACCTATATCAGATAAAATCTGATATAGGTTAATTTCTGAACTCAAGTTTTTTTCTGGCGAACTCTGCAAGCGGTGTGTCCATGGCTTTTTGTTCTCTTTCCTGGTGGGCCATTCTTGCGAGAATTTGGCCGCGGGCTAGATTGTCCTTCACGTGTACGCGTTCCATGAGATGTTCTCTGTGTAGCTGGACTTTAATCATGGCTGCTTCGTGCTCCATGTCAAGTCGCGCTCTGTCTACTCGATCTGCTAGTTCTCTTCTGTAACCTTGCTCCATATTGGTGTCGAGTAGTGCATGTATGGCCTTTTCTCTTTCGACCTTTCTTTTAAGCCGGCGCACTTTGTACGCTTTTTCAATGTTCTGGTCTGATTTGCGTTGGCTTTTAAGCACTTCGTAAACACCTGCCTCGTAAATACTTTTGCCAATCATAATGGCCAGAATGAGTCGGAATGCCCAGCCGGCGCTCCCTTCACCATTCACTATGCCAATCACAAGCAAGGCGGTGTAGATGGTGATCAGGGTGACAGCCCAGGAAACCTTCATTGCCATAGGCGCTTGCTTCTGTGTATCTATGGCAAACCATGTTGCTACAAATGCACCTTCAACAAGAAAGAGCGCCCCGATGGCTACGATGCCATTCCAGGGGGCATCCAGATGTGCGAATGTATTGCTTGCAACTTGATACGTTGCAACAGACGTCAGTACCACGCCGGCGGCCTTAATCATCAGGTCGATCAGCCGCTGGGTGAAATAAAAGTCTACGGTCTTTTTCATGTACCTTGCGAGATTTGATTGATAATGTGTCTGATTTTGAAGTGTCTGAGAAAGCCGGGAATAAATTGGACATGCTTCTGGTGATTGGCTTTCAGCAAAAAGCGGGAGGATCAGGGGCGATTGATTCTATTTTAAAACAAAGATATGCGCCGGCATTATTCCAGAAATTATGGCGCTTTGCCGGTATGTTGTAAGCACATTGTGTTGTAGAGGGATTTGACTACAGTATGCAAAGAGGACAATGGATATCCCTTCAAAATATGATGTGGGGAATATTACCAAAGGGCATAGGGGGGCAGGCGGGAAACATGTGTATCCTCTATGAACTGAAGCAACTATTTAGTTCATGAATGCGACTATTTTGCACGCATGTTCTGATATTTTTGGTTTGTCACAAGGCTTCCAGACGTTCTTATAATGAGACGAGGGCCCTACATTTTCCAGTAAAAATGTTTGTAACGCCGGCAATATGATGAACCAGATTGCTTACAGACTATCCTGTTATTCTTTTGGATTATCTATTTGCATGGCATGCTTATTGTAAACGATTCCGGTGCCTCCCACTTCGTAGTATTATTCACCCATCTCATTCTAATTATGGATCGCCAGACCTCTAAATTGGTTTTTGGGTCTGGGAGGCGTACATACGCTCCCTCCTCCTTTTTTCAAGCATATTCGATTCCAATCTTGACAAAAATCACTCGACACAAGCTTTTCTTTTTATTGCTCAGCCTGCTCGTTTTTGGGCAAGGCTCCTCATTTGCTCAAGAATCTCGGGTCCTGGCTACGGTTTGTACGCAGGACTTGGATGGCAACGCGCCCCTACAAGGAACGACCATTGTAGCGCAAGTTGCCGATCGGCAACCAGTCGCCGGTACAACGGCTGCTGATGGATGTGTTTCTATCGATATAACGCCTGCAACATCTACTGGGACTGAAGATGATAATTATCTTTCTCGTGGATTCCAGGTAGCTGCACCTTACCCCAATCCAGTGCGGAATGAAGTCGATATTCCATTTTCTTCAGACTTGAGTCAGCAAATTGAATTATCACTTTTTGATATTACAGGACGTGAAGTATTGCCCGTGTACGCAACGCAGGTAACTGCCGGCCTGCATCGTTTTAATCTTGACATGGGCGGCCTTGTCCCTGGCTTGTATGTGTACCGCGTGCAAACGCCAAATGGTGTTGCATCAGGTAAAATTGTGAAAACAACGGGTAGTAATGGGAGTCCGGTAAGCGCGCAGTTAAACGCCGGATATGCTGTAGTACCTGAATTCCCTAAAGCAAAATCCAGCGTTGCTGGAAGTCCTGCTGGAATGACCGTCCAGTTCAGTGCTGTTCGTCAAGGTTATCTTACAGCCAGTTCAACGGAAGATGTCGATAACGGCACCGAAATCCTGCTCCAGATGGAGAAATTGCAACCGGGCGTTCCTTCTGCGCCGCTGTTGTTGTCTCCGGCAAATGGTGCAGTAGGCATTGATGATGCGGGCGTGTCTACAGCCTGGCTCGGAGATAATCTGGCAAACGAATTTGCGTTGCAGGTTTCTACCAGCTCAGATTTCGTCAGTGTAGATTTTCAAATGGAGAATTTGACAGGTACAACTGAAATAGTGACGGGTCTTGATCCTGCCACAACTTATTTTTGGCGTGTCAGGTCTACGGGTACTGATGGAACGAGCGAATGGTCTCTGGCCTATCGATTTACTACAGTTGATGGCACATTGCCGCTGCCGAGCGTACCTGCGTTGCTGAGTCCCGGGAATGGGATGACCAATGTGGCTTTGCCGACTACTGACTTGATTTGGTCGGAAAGCGCTAACGCTTCGAATTATAACATTCAGCTTGCAACAACCAATGATTTTGCGTCTCCCGTATTAGATGCCTTGGCCATTCCAGCAACAACGACAACAACACCTGATCTTGCCGGCGGTACAATTTACTACTGGCGTGCGCAGGCAAATGGAGATGGCGGGACAAGTGCCTGGTCAGATGTTTATTCTTTCCAGACAGCGTTGTCAGGTTCTGTACCAGATGTCCCTATGCTGACGGCACCGCTTGATGGGGCTGGAGATCAGGCAACATCGAATTTACAGTTATCGTGGGAAAATGCGACAGGTGCATCTACATACAGCATGCAACTGTCTACTTCTTCTGACTTCTCCAGTGTAGCACAAGAGCTCAGTGGCATAAGCACAAATTCTGTAGCCATTTTTGAATTAGCCAACGATCAAACCTATTTCTGGCGTATTCAGTCGAGTGGTCCCGGAGGGGTGAGTGAGTGGTCACTACCTAACAGCTTCACAACAGCCGGCGGAACGACGTCCCTCTTGCCTCCATCGCTCTTGGCTCCTTCAAATGGTGCGAATGGAATTGCACCTGGCATTGTTGCCATTAGCTGGAGCGATGTAGCCGGTGCAGCCAATTATACCGCCCAGGTTTCTACATTCAGCGACTTCTCAATCGTTGTGCATGAAAAAGGGCTTGTAGAATCATCAAGCGTTACGGTTGAAGGCCTGATTTCCAATACGGAGCACTTCTGGCGTGTGCGGGCAAACGATGCCGGCGGGTCTAGCGACTGGTCTGAGACGTTCAGCTTCACGACAGGAGAGGGCGGATCTACCAATGAAATGATTGCGCTTGACCTGATGAGTCCGTCAGATAGCTATTACGGACTACATGGGGGGCTCGTAGATAATGGTGTGCCAACGGTAACACCTACCAATGGCAAGATTGTCATTATTGCGATCTCCATGAGTAATGGATTTCAGGAGTTTAATCAGTACATCAATCTGTATG
Organism: Rhodothermales bacterium; assembly: GCA_045106435.1. Classification (GTDB taxonomy): domain Bacteria; phylum Bacteroidota; class Rhodothermia; order Rhodothermales; family JAHQVL01; genus JBCCIM01. The sequence continues at coordinate 6,873 of JBGCEN010000463.1, read as the reverse complement.
AAAACAACCCTGACATTGATGGGCAGATTGAATTGATTAACTGTGCGGTAGGAGGCAGTGCGATAGAGCGTTGGACTGAGCAGAACTCTGATTTATGGGCCGGCTGTAAAAGCAAGGTGACTAAAAAGTATTCCCTGGACCAGGTGAAGGTTGTCTGGGCAAAGAATGCTGATCAGTTTACCGAACATGGCCTTACACTGCCTGATCCGCAGGCCGATTATTATGATTTGGCCAATAATATCGGATTACTCATGCAGCGTATCCATGCAGAATTTCCTTCTGTACAGGCTGTATTTAACTCTAGTAGAATCTGGGGTGGCTATGTTGCTGGTGAAAAACAAGCTGCACGAGGCGAGCCGATTTCCTACGAGGGAGGGTTTGCTACAAATACAGCGATTGAACGCTTCCAGAATGGTGAGATACCTAATGCACCGCCATGGATTGGCTGGGGACCTTACATTTGGGCCAATGCAACCACGCCTAACTCATCGGGTATCTTCTGGACCCTGAACGATTTCCAGGATGGGGGAGTGAACCAGCATCCCAGTGAGGCCGGCGCTACCAAAGTAGCAGACGCTTTACACGAGTTCTTTATGGAGTTTGATTGGTACAGAAACTAGCCGAACACCAATGAAAACTTAACACGAAAAGGCCTCGTAGGTGAAAAACCCTATGAGGCCTTTTTTGATTATTCAGGCCTGTTTTCTGTGGTTTGATCCCTCTGAAAAGAGAAAGAGTAGTATATGCACAAGGAAAGCATGCCAAGGACAAAGTCGTGCTGATTCGGCATGAACAAAACTTCACTGACGTTGGAAGGTTATTAAATAAAGTGAATGGCTGTAACATAATGAGCTAAATCGCCGGCGATGCAAACCGTAAAACCAGAGCATGTAGGGATGCCTGATGTTTACTGCCATCCCTCAGTAAAAAAAGTAGTCGCGTTGCACGCGGAACTGCTATCTATATACCCGGGCAACCTTCGGGTAATTGGTGTGCTTGAGCATCAAAGCAGAGTCTTGTTAAAAGGCTTTACCGAAGGAGACGTTGCTGTGTGTATACAGTTGAGTAATTGGTTGCCTGAATGTGCCGGGATGAGTTCTGACCAGTTGCTGAAGCAAGACCTGACAATTCACCACATGCGCCTGGCCGTTTCTCGAGAACATGGATACGAATCGTGGAGTCAGGTATTGGCAGATGGCGTACACAAGTTAGACGCACATTTTGAGGCCGCTGTTGATGCTGTGTTAAGCGGTAACTTGAAGAAGCTCAACGTATTACTGGCAACCCATCCCGGCTTGATAAACCAGACGTCTCAATACGGCCATCGAGCGACCCTGCTCATTTACCTTGCTGCCAATGGTGTAGAGACCTGGCGCCAGGTAGTGCCGACGAACGCGGCCCAGGTGCTGACATTTCTGATAGAAGCCGGCGCTGACATGAAAAAATGCATCAACGTGTACGGTGGGCAACATAACGCACTTGAATTACTGCTGAGCAGTGCACATCCTCGAGCTGCCGGCGTACTGGACGAGATGATTCAGGTATGGGATGAGATAAGCGCCGGCGAATAAGTGCCAGCGTTTAACAGAGTAGTTTCTCTGGTTTATAACAATAGGTGGTACTAAGAATCCAATTGCGTATTTTGGGAGGTGTATCTCCAGTTCGTACATCCAACCCAATTGGTGTTTCATCTTTGTCCTCTTCCTCATCTGTACGTCGCATTGGTCTTGAATTACTGTCTATCTTTGTCGCTGTGTTTTTAGCCTTTGGGATAAACGAATGGCGTGAAGCAAATAAGGATGCCGCTCTTGCACAGACCGCTTTGGATTCGCTTATCGATGAAATGCAACGAAACAGAGGGATGGTTGCCTTTATGTTGCCGGCGCATGAACGCGTTATGGCACAAACAAGTGAGCAGACACGCCTCGCAGATATTCCCGTAGATTCGTTAAATTTCCTGCCGATTATTTTGAGAAGCACAGCATGGCGCACTGCATCTGAAACGGGTGCGCTGATCCACATGGATTATGAAACCGCTGCTGCAGTATCTGAGATCTACACCTTTCAAGAGGCCTATAGCAAACTAACCGAAAGTATGATGGCTTCGTCTTTCAATATCAATAATTATGATGAAGACAAAGCTGCTGCTCAACTAGGCGTAATGCGGTGGATAGCCTATGTGTTTGTACAGAATGAACAGCTTCTCCTGGAAGCCTATGACAACACATTGGAAAAGCTGGTCCAGGAATGAGTTCAGGGTTTAAGGTTTTCAATGCAGTTAAGGAAAATTATCTTCCCTAAACCCTAAACCCTAAACCCTAAACCCTAAACCCTAAACCCTAAACCCTAAACCAGGAGTGTTCAGAAAAATTCCGAATCGATCTTTTAGAGTAAATTCCCAGGATTCGCTTGGATTTCAAAGTGCGAAATTAGCCGATTTTGGACGATCATAGCGCTTCTAGTTTTGCTCAAAAGCTCCAATTGTAACGAACATGTTTTTTCTGAACACCCCTAGTTTAGGGTTTAGGGTTTAGGGTTTAGAATTGATGTGCTAACTGTCAAATTGAAAATAGGTTGTAGAAAATGCATTGCCAATGACTAAGATAAACTACTTTGAAGAAATCGAAGCCTGGAAGTATGCCAGAGTTTTGTCCCAGAAAATATACAACATTACACGTACTGGTTCCTTTAGCAGAGACTTCGGGCTGAAAGATCAAATTCGGAGGGCTGCAGTATCCGTTTCTTCAAATATCGCTGAAGGGTTTGAGCGTAACTCAAAAAATGAGTTTTTGTATTTCTTGTCTATAGCCAAAGGGTCTGGTGGTGAAGTCAAGAGTTTGCTTTATATCGCCCTCGATGAAGGATATATCTCCCAAAGTTCGTTTGATGACATCGCTGGGCTTGTAGACAAAACGAATCGACTTATAGGAGGATTGATGCGATATTTAAAGAAGTCTGAAATCAAAGGCTCTAGGTATAAGAAATGAAGCGACAGACGGGGCGTTTTGTGAAGCTGTAAGTGAGAAGACTTTTGTAAAGTTAAAAGTCAAAAGCTAAAAGTTAAATTTCCCTAAACCCTAAACCCTAAACCCTAAACCCTAAACCCTAAACCCTAAACCCTAAACCCTAAACCCTAAACCCTAAACCCTAAACCCTAAACCCCGAATTCTGATAATCAGAATTCAGACTCATCCCGCCAGCGAAACAGTTGCCAGTTTTCGCCTTCGGCTTTTCGGGCGAGGACGAAGTTGACGTTTCCGTCGCCTCGGAAGCCATCGCCTGTTTCGAGGCTTATGTTGAGGGAGAAGGATCGTACGACGCGTGCGCTGAGGTTTTCATCGAAGAGATTCTGTGAGATGATTTGATTCCACTGGAGGCTGATCTGGCTGGCATTCTGGAACAGCCGGCGGGTCGATTCTATTTCCTGGGTAAAGCCCCACTGCCGATCTACCTGTATGTCAAAGTCGTTATAGGTAAAGATAAATGACGAATCAAGCAACGGCTCATACAGCGACATGTCTCTGAGCTCGTACGCTGCCTGGAAGTTCGTGAAGAAACCATCTATGGTTGATGGATCCCCCAATAAATTGCCAAAGGGATCTCCTTCTTCGAGTGCCGGCGCGAAGGGATTGCAACTGCTGAGGAGAGCACAGAGGCAGAGGATTGTGAGTGCCGGGAGGCGAGTGTCGAGTGTCGAGTGGCGAATGCCGAGTGACGAGTGGTGGGATGGGTGGTCTGTAGCGCTGTTCATAGAGCAGTACATTTAGAAATGAAGCGACAGACGGGGTGTTTTGTGAAGCTGTAAGTGAGAAGACTTTTGTAAAGTTAAAAGTCAAAAGCTAAAAGTTAAATTTCCCTAAACCCTAAACCCTAAACCCTAAACCCTAAACCCTAAACCCTAAACCCTAAACCCTAAACGGCTAGGCGGTAAACTTGTAACCTATGCCGTATACGGTCTGGATGAATTGCGGTTCGGTTGGGTCGTTTTCGATTTTTTTGCGGAGAGAGGCTACGTGGCGATCAATGGTGCGCGTGGTGATGTCTTCCTGAATTCCCCATACATCGCGGAGTAACTGGCGCCGGCTTACTGTGCGTCCTTTGTGCTGGATGAAGTAGTGTATAATACTAAATTCCAGCGCAGTGAACTGCAATTCATTGCCGTTCTTATGCGCCGTATGGCTACCAAAGTTGATGTGAATATCATCAAAGGCATAACGATCCAGATCATCTCCATTCTTTGCCTGGTGCCGGCGGAGAATTACTTTGCAGCGGGCTGCGAGTTCTTTGGCGCTAAAAGGCTTCGTGACGTAATCGTCTACTCCGAGCGCAAATCCCTGGAGCTTGTCTTTTTCTGAATCACGAGAGCTAAGGATAAGAATGGGTGTTTCAATTCCTGCATCCCGTATCTCCCGGATTACATCAAACCCATCTTTTTTTGGTAACCCAAGGTCTAAAATAACGAGGTCGAATCCTGGACTGCTGGTCAGGAGTTTGACAGCGTGTTCGCCTTCGGTAGTCCAGGAAACTTCATAGCCTATGGCTTGAAACTGAATTTCAAGTTCAGACCCAATTTTCCTGTCATCCTCAACAATTAGCAGGCGTACAGCTTGCATTGCACTAGGAGTGTTTGGTGGCGGGGTTAATAACTTTTTCTGACGGTAGGAGTCAGAACAAATATTGCTAAGCAATTAACCTGGTGGACGCTTTAAGTTTAAAGCTCAGAACACCTAGATAGCAACTTTTTGATTCAAAACTTACGGGATTAAAGCAGATAGTATGGATGATCCAGATTATACCTGGTTGATAATAGGCACAATTGTAGGCTTTTTTGCCCTTGCAGCGCTGTTATTGGTGCCTGTGTATAGATTTTTAAATCGCGAAGAAAAAGTCAGCGAAGCATGGACAAAAGAAGCAATGAGGCAATCATCTGCCAAAAATGAAGAGTAAATCCTCATGGTTGAGGCACAATTTTGCGTGGGCAATCACTGTGTAGATATTTTGTCTTTGAGCTGTTCAAACGTTTTTTCGCCGATCCCTTTTACTTTTAGTAGATCTGATTTTCTTCTGAATTTTCCGTTTTTATTTCGGAAATCCACGATTCTTTCCGCCATTTTGGGACCAATTCTCGGCAAGCGTTCCAGATCTGAATAGCTTGCCGTATTAATGTTGATGGGAAACGCCGGGGTGAAAAAAGCAACCAGGTCATCGTGTTGTTTTATCTTTGATGTGTCCATAGTTGTATAGAGTGAATCTGCTTGTGAAGCTTCCTCTCTTGCTTTTAGCGCGGCTGTTGCTTGTAGAAAAAGACTGTCCGTTTCGGCATAGAAGTTACTCGATATGACGGGCCTTCTTTTTTTGAATTCCGAGATCACCAGGCCGGCGATGAAAAAGACCAGTACCACCCAAAGTGCTTTGGCTTCGGAAGTTGTTATCGCGAGATGTTGTTGAAGGCGGTACAGATTGTATTTGAGGCGGAAAGGTCTTTTTTTCATCAGCAAGAATCTTTTAATCGGTATGACGCACAGTAGTCATGCATATTGATTAGTTTTTAGACACTTGGGATTAACTAAACGTACCTTTTTACCACGCTCACCATTTTTCTTTTAACACAGCGTAGCGCAACGGATGGGGCAAATCTTTCGCACAGAAGCAGTTGTGCTTCGCAAAATGTCTTTTAGGGAGACCAGCCAAATTGTAACGCTGTTCACGCGCGAAAAGGGCAAGATTGCTGCATTGGCCAAAGGGGCACGTAAATTGAAAAGCCAGTTTGGTGCGACCCTGCAGCCCATGTCCCACATCCAGGCCATATTTTATTACAAGCCCACGCGCGATCTGCAGACGCTGAGCGAGACCTCGCATATCACTGTACTGAACGGCATAACGAGTGATCTGGATAAGATTACGGCGGGTATGCGGATGATTGAATTAATTCAGGCGTTGTTGCAGCAGGAAGAAAGCAATCCTGTGGTATTTAATTTGTTGGTCAATTCTCTGCAGCATTTGGATAAAGCCTCATCACATCTGGAAAATATCTGGCTACATTTTCAGCTGCAATTAGCCGGCGCGCTTGGTTTTCAACCAGATATCAACCGTGAAGAAGTGGAGTCTCTCGCTGATGAAGGCGGAATTTTACTTCTCGATTCCGGTAGCATTCATGTCGCGAGAAGCGCTGATGATTTCTTCTCTGGTGGTGGCAAAACATCGACGCCTACATCCCTGGTTGCCACGCGAACTGCACTGCGTGCATTTGCAATTTTAGCAAGATCTGACCTGGAGGTCATTACCCGGCTAAATTTGAAGCCAGAGATTATGATCGAGGTCAATAACCTGGTTGATCGATACCTGAAATTCCATTTTGAAGATATGCTCCCCACACGTAGTGATCGTGTTATCGGACAGTTGAAGATTTAGAAGGTCTTGAATTTAGAATTCGAAATGTAAAATTTAGAATTTCCAATTGTTTTGGAGTAGCCCTGCCTTTTGATATTCGTTTCCGTCTTTATTTTCATGTCCAGCACACAGACTTGATATAGAGACAACAAACACCAAGGGAGCATTACGATATCTCTCTTCCCCTCAACTCTCTCGCAAGGCCATTAACTGAAAATCAAGCCTCAAATCACTGCCAAACATGATGTTCTCGGGGCAAATCTGAGCAATTTCTAAGACTTTCTGTTCAGGGCAATTGCATTTAAAAATGTTCTGAATCTTAAGTACTGCTGTGACGCGTTGCTCCGTTGTATAATCGCAATACAGCTTTATCCACTTTTAACACCCTGTTGAGCAAAAACTTTTGCGCGGGGATATCCCGCCAAATGCGCGGCGTTGTGCGGGGGCTTTTATCGAAGCGTTTAGCCAGGGACTGAGGCCGGC
>JBGCEN010000462.1:0-9193 GCA_045106435.1 Rhodothermales bacterium | reverse complement strand
GGATAGGAAACGATTTGGAACGCATTCTCTCCGCCGAACAAAAGCAGCTCTAATTTATAAGAAGACGGGCAACTTAAGAGCCGTCCAACTTCTTCTGGGTCACACAAAAATAGAAAGTACCGTCAGATATCTGGGTGTTGAGGTGGATGACGCGCTGGAAATAGCGGAAAAGATTGAGGTCTGAAGCTGAAAGTGGAGCGGAAAATTCTGCTCCACTTATCTATGTGAGAAATGTGCCAAGAGCAGATGTTTGAATTGATCTTGCACCCCACCATCAATGTGAAATCCTTTGATTGGAATTAGGATTTAAAATTAGCCGAAAAAATTCGTATTTCCGTTGAGTTAATGTTGCAGTACCTGCTCAATGAATTTCTTGGTTCTTTCGCTCTCAGGTTTATCAAAGAATGATATTGGATCACGATCTTCAACAATCTCACCTTTGTCCATAAAGATCACCCGGTCAGCGACTTTTCGCGCGAAACCCATTTCATGGGTCACACATAACATTGTCATGCCTTCGGAAGCTAGCTCTTCCATGGTCTCTAAAACCTCACCAATCATCTCAGGGTCTAATGCTGAGGTGGGTTCATCAAATAACATGACTCTTGGTTGCATGCATAAAGCCCTGGCTATAGCTACACGCTGCTGCTGACCGCCAGAAAGTTGACTGGGGTATTTGTCCGCTTGATCTGGAATTCTGACCTTTTCAAGAAATTTAAAAGCCAGTTCTGTCGCCTCTGCTTGTGGCATTTTTCGTGCAGACATTGGTGCGAGTAGACAGTTTTCCAAAACGGTCAAATGAGGAAACAGGTTGAACTGTTGAAAGCACATACCAACGTCGGAACGAATAAGATCAATATTCTTGATATCATCATTTAGTTCAACACCATCTACTATGATCGTACCTTCCTGATGTTCTTCCAATCGATTTATACATCTTATAAATGTAGATTTCCCTGACCCGGATGGACCACAAATAACGATCTTTTCACCAGTGCTAACTTCCAAATTGATGTTGGTGAGAACTTTGAAATCACCGTACCATTTACTCATCGAACGAACGTTGATTATGATTTTTTTATCTATATCATTCATAACACTAGTTTCCCTAGAACTGTTCACATTAGCAGGCCGAATTCCCTGCAACTAGCGAATATCAACTGCCGCGTTAAGGTTCCCGCAATCTACCCTTGATTGTACCTTGCTCGTTATTTTCAGAAACAAAGCAGATATCATCCAATATAATATGGCGATTGTGGTAAATGTTTCCACCGGAGTGAATGTTCGGCCATTCACGTCATGGGCGGCATAGGTTAATTCCGCGACGGTAATCATTGATAAAAGCGAAGATTCCTTAATCAAAGTCAGTGCAATGTTGGTTCCGGGAGGAAAAATGTAAGTATAGAGTTGCGGGAAAATTACACGCCGCATGTAAAATCCATACCTTAATCCCAGCGCCTTAGATGCATCAAATTGACCTTGCGAGACTGCTTCCACCCCACCCCTGAAAACTTCTGCGAAATAAGCACCGCCATAAACCGAGAGGCAGATAAAGCCGGTCGCTAATCCCGAAAGTCTAAGACCATAAAAAGGAAGCGCATAAAATACCATAAAAATTATGATTAGCAGCGGAATATTGCGCATAATTTCAATATACGTAATTGCAACAACACGCATGATACGATTTGTCGAAATTTTCATAAGACAGGCGAATACGCCAATTATGATTGCCACCGGGATAGCGACAATGGAAATCAAAACGGTGTTTGCTAAACCGTTGATAATGATATCGCGATTGTCCCAAAGAGCCATGTAATCAAAATTCATAATTATCTCCTACAGGCGATATTTTTCGGATCGATGTTGTAAATGTTCGCCATACCGACTGATCGTAAAATTAATAATGAAGTAAATGACAGCGGCGATGCCCAGAACTTCGACAGGACGAAACGTTTCGTTGTAAAGCATTTGGGATGCCCGCGTGAGTTCAACCAGCGTGATGGTTGAAAGTAATGGTGTGATCTTAATAACCATCGTAAATTCGTTGACAAGTAACGGTATGACGGAATGGTAGACTTGTGGAAGGATGACTTTGAACCAAATTTGGAAGGTCGATATTCCCAAAGCCTGTGCAGCTTCCCATTGCCCTTTTGGTATCCGGCTCAGACCACCTCGTAATATTTCAGCGACGTAGGCACCACTATTGAAGCCAACCGCCATTATACCCGCCGTAAAAGGTCCAATATTGATGCCAGTAAGAGGAGCCAATGCATAATAAAACACTAGGATTTGAACCAATGCCGGCGTACCGCGAATGAAACTGCCATAGATTCTCACAAGCATCCGCAAAACTATGAAACGGCTGTTACGCATGAGCAACAAGCCCGTACCCACCAAAACTCCAACACCACAGGCGATTAATCCAACAGAAATTGTGATGAGGGTGCCTAGAAGCATAGGCCCCATTTTTGGGATAATTAAGCCGAATTGTAGATCCATCTTGAAACCTCAATGTGTGGGTTTTAATAAGTACTCAGACCAAGTTCCTAGTGAACTTGGTCTGAGTACTTAAGATGACTTATAGTGCACCAGTTGGAAGGTAGTCTTCTGGTAGATCCATTTCGAAGCCAAACCACTTCATCTGCAACTTTTTCAATGTTCCTTCCGATTCCAGCTTATCAATTGCTGCATTCACACGGTCTCTGAGATCAGCACCCTCTGGATGGGCAACCCAAGCGAATAATGTGCCGCTTCCGATGTTGACAAGTTGCGCGAATGTATCTGGGCGTTGCTTCTGCATTGTCGCAAGTGAAAACGAAGGAATTGTTCCAATATCAATTTGACCACTTGCCAAAGCTAGGCGCATATCATCAGTTGATTTGAAACCGCGAATAGCGTCAAATCCTGCGGCACCGCCTGCTTTCAACTTTGCATCAAGAGCTTCCACTTCTTGGGCCTGAGATGATCCAAGCTCAACGCCAACAATCTTGCCGTTGACATCTTCCAAACCGGTCATGTCATCATCGCGAAAACGCCTTACGAGCATAGTTTCGGCCACCGCTAATGGTCGCGTAAATGCATATTTTTCGACGCGATCTGGCTTGATAGCAACTGATGTTGCTACAATGTCGTATTTCTTGGCCAGAACACCAGCCAAAATACCGTCCCAAGGTAGTTGTAATTGCTCAAGTTCAACACCTATATCGGCAACCACGAAATCAAGGATATCCTTACCGTAACCAACAACTTTTCCGTCTTCTAGAAATTCCATCGGTGGGTAAGCTACTTCGGTTGCAACCGTTATTTTACCTTCAGAGGTCACTGAACTTAACACCGATTGCGCCAGTAAAGGGCTGGTTAAAATGAGTGTTGTTACGCCGGCGATTAAACTCGTTATAACTTGATTTTTTTTCATGATATGTTCCTTAGCTTGCTTGTTTATTGATAGACTGAATTACTAAAGCCGAGCGTCGACCGATGGGGCCAATACGCACAACAATTCAAACATGATAGATACACCAACCCACGCAGTGCCACCTGATGTGTCAAATGGTGGCGAGACCTCGACAAGATCAGCGCCAATCAAATTTAGACCGGATAGTTTTCTGATCAATTGCTGCGCTTGAAACGTGTTAAAACCACCAATTTCAGGCGTACCCGTGCCAGGAGCAAAAGCAGGGTCGATTGAATCTATATCAAAGCTGACATATGTTTCCTCGTCTCCTACGAGTTCCCTCGCTTCGGCCATTATTGATTCAACACCCCGCTCAAAAAACTCTTCAATTTCTATAATTCGAACGCCCTGATCGAGCGCCCAATCAAAATCAGAAACCTCGTATTTCACACCACGAATACCAATTTGAATTATGCGTTTTGGATCAAGATAACCATCTTCAATGGCTCGTCTGAAAGGTGTCCCGTGTGTAAATTTGCTGCCGCCGAAATAGCTATCATTCATATCGGTATGTGCATCAAAATGAATCATCCCCACCGGGCCATTTGAAGCTAAAGCACGTAATATCGGATATGATATCAAGTGATCACCGCCTGCTGAAAGAGGCGTAATATTTTGATGAACCAGTTGTTTGTAGAAGTCAGAAATTTGATCCAGACTTTCCATAACATCTATGGGATTGATAGGTGCATCCCCTAGGTCCGCACAGTTTACCAGCGCAAATGGATTAACCCCACTTACAGGATGTGTTGTTCGGATCATGGTTGATAGATCACGCAATTGACGCGGCCCGTGGCGTGTTCCCGGACGATTGGATGTTCCACCATCAAATGGAACACCAACGATACCGATATCAACCTTTGAAACCTCATGATCGTCAATCTTTACATGGGGAAGGCGCATAAAAGTTGCCAACTCCGCAAATCTTGGTGTTTTCATTCCAGCTATTGGTTGAAAGTTTGGTTTTTTAATCGACATCTGCAATCCAGTTTGTAATTCCACTCAATTGCACATAATATCCAATTCCATATTGCTTTAAACGCTGACTTCTTGAAACTCAGTTCGAAAAATCTGGACGTAAAATGAATACCAACCTATCTGATATTGATATCAAGTTACTTCGCGTATTTTGTACTATTGTCGAATGCGGCGGCTTCACCCAGGCTCAATCGGAATTGAATTTATCTCGTTCAACGGTCAGTACGCACATGTCGAATCTTGAGACAAGGCTGGGCTTTAAACTGTGCAATCGAGGGAGAGCGGGTTTCTCGTTAACCGCCAGAGGTCAATATGTTTATGAGGCGTCTCGAACAATGCTTGAATCAATGGGCGAATACCATGCACAAATTGCCCAGTTGAAAGAGAGAATTGTAGGTGAGATCACCATTGGCGTACTCGACAACCTGATAACTAATGACGATTGTAAATTAAAAGTGGCAATGCGTGATGTTTTGAATGTTCCAGAAGACCTAAGGATAGTTTTGCAAATAGCCCCTCCTGACAAAATTGAACAGCAATTGCATCGTGGGCAGATTGAGATGGCAATTTCTCCTCAATCCAAACCACGAAAAGATGTATCACAGAAAGCATTATTTGTAGAAAAGCAGCTTCTGTATTGTGGTAAAAATCATCCGCTATTTGATATGGATGAAGGCAATATCACACAGGAACTCATATCAGAACAAAGCTTCGTTCGAAGAGGATTTGTTTCTGACCTAACACCTTACTCGTCAGTTTTTAAGAAGCCTGCGCACGCAGTCTCTCAACAAATGGAGGGCCTTGCACACTTCATACTAAGCGGATTATGCGTTGGTTTCTTGCCCGAAAGTTATGCCGCTCACTGGATCACTGATGGCAACATGCGCCTTATTCAACCTGCGTTGTTTCGATTTGATGTGCCGATTTGCCTGTCACGTTTAGAAAACTCCAGTTATCGACCTGCCGCAGCGTATGTCTACAATTCGATTTTAAAACACCATAAAGGCATCAAACCTGGCAATTAACTAGTGCTGGGCATCAAGTTTTCACCAATGTACTTTAGCATTCGCATTTCCGAAATGGGCCAAATTCCGCAGTCGGAATACCACTTTGCAATTTCCTCGTTTGAAGTAAGAGCTGCCGATTAGTGATAGAGCGATGATTTCAACTTCGTGCCAAGAGCGGGCATTCTTTAGAAATCTAAATAGATGAATCTAATTTGCGCAAAAGTGCCTACAATGCGCCATTTCGCTGCAGCTACGCCAACGACCGCTTTGAGAAATTATTATTGTGTTTCAAAAGAATGGCAATTAGAGTTTCGACATTGAGACAATAGTTTTTCTACTAAGCGAGGACCCCAATGGCAGCGTTTGTAATATTTGATGTCGAGATCAGCGACATGGAGAAATATCAAGAGTTCATGCTTGGTGTTGTGTTAAACCAGCGTTAGAGAAAGCAGGCGCGAAATACCTTTCCCGAGGCGGTCAGCACAAAGTGTATGAAGGCGATTGGGAACCACGACGAATTGTTCTGCTCGAATTTCCAACGCTGGAAGACTGGGAGGATTTTTATCACGGGCCGATATATCAAGGGCTAAAGGCAATTAGAGATTCGTGCAGTACCGCTCGCCTCGTAGGGGTTGAAGACCGTTCCTAGCAGCTCCGATGCTTACAGTTCTTTGCTATATTTATGACCTGACAGCATTCGGCAAACTCGGTTCGCAACCGGCATCTGACTGTTTTTGGCGAACCGTTATGAGCAGTTCAGGGAGTCAGAGGGCGGCAGTGCGGTACTAAGCTGCTGCCGCAATCAGCGCTCTCAAAGTCTGCTTGCTTTCATTGGCCAAACGCCTTGGAGCCCTCACAGGCCTTGATGAGCTGACTTATGCACTTGTGTCTTACAGAAGGAAGCCCTTCATCGTCTGCAAGTCGGATGATCGCGCCATTTAAGAAATTGACTTCCGTCTTTCTTCCAGCTTGCAGATCCTGAAGCATGGATGACCTGTGGCCTTGCCCCCGCGGGAAGATGATTTTGCTAAGGACCTCATCAACATAGTGTTGCCCGCTGTCGGCAGGTCGATAGTCATATGCCTTCGAATAGGCCGCCAGTGTTTCTTCCGCCAATCCGGCAATCAGCTCTTTGGACCCGGGGTTTTTGAGCAACTCGCCATAGGTCAGTCCGGTCAAAGCGCCAGTCGGGTTCATACAACTGTTGAACAGGAGCTTGAAAGCGATGGTCTCCCGAATTGAGGGGTCATAAGCCATTGGCACAAACCCCTGTTCGGCGACCCGCAGGACTTCTTTGAGCTGTTCTTCACTGTCGCAAAGAAGTGAGCCACACAGAATAGGACTGGATTGAGCGGTCACGTCCACGCATGTCGGAGATTGCCGCACCATACCAATCATCATGGCGCTTGAATAAACTGCGACGTCCGGGCCTACCACTTCACGAGCAATCTCTGCAGCGCCCATCCCGTTTTGGAGCAGCAAGATCGCCGGGCTGCGTCCTTTCTCGGCAAATGGTCTCAGTGCTTTTTTCAAATCGTAGGCCTTTGTAGTCATAACCAGCAGGTCGCAGCCGAGCACCTCATCTGTCGGGGCTGCAGCATCGCAAACGGTGTAGGCTTCAGCAGGGATCAAGTGATTTCCGAGAAGGCCGGATACAGCGATCGGCTTGCCACGTATCGTTTCTATTGAAGACTGCCTAACAAGAAGGAAGACGTGCGCTCCGGCTTTCGCAAAATGGGCAGCAAGGCAAAGACCGACTGAGCCGCCACCGAACACTGCGACAGAAATTTTTGACATGTGACCTACTCCGTTGGGATGTCGTTCAAGGAACCAACAACAGAAATGATCATTTAGCAAGCCCATGTGCGAACTTGGTGTGAAAACACCCTCGGCGCGCGTTGGAAACTTGGAAGTTGACATTCATTACAAACGTAACAATTAGTGGGTATGGACTCATAGCAGAAATTTACCATTCTTAGCTATAATTTATTATCGAGTCTTACCAATGTCTGCATCTGGCCATAAGATGTCGAAACCAATTACTAAAATGATATCCGCTTTACACGTATGAACGGAAGTTACCAATATTGCAGGAAACTTCAGGCTAGTGCCATTAGCAGAAATTACCCACATGTCTTATGGCTATCGTTTGATAAAACGAAATAAGCAGGTATTTAACGCGGCGACTGTTTGGTGATGCCAGCGCGATCATTTAAAGTTCAGTTACTAACTTTTGGTCTTATCGGTCCCAAGGTTCCGAAGTCGACTAAGCGTCACCGGTGTAACACCCAAAAATGATGCGATCAAGAAATGACTAAACAGTTCTTCGTGTTGAGGGTGCGTTTTACGAAACCAGTCAAGACGATCAGCGCCTCCAAGCGCCGAGAGGCACCATTCCCTTTCTGCCTTACAAGCCAGTTCGCGTTGCAGGATGCCATTGGCCCAATCTCGAATGGGTTCTAAAGCCAACATCAATTCTGTCAGTTTGGCAGCTTCCATTTGCGCGATAAGAGAATCTGTATTCGCGTTAATAGAAACCAGCGAGACGCCGTCTCGTGTTCTTGCAACATTGGGCGTAACCACCCGCGGACCTGCATAAAACCCAACGCAGACAGAACGGCCTTCAGGATCAGAAATGGAGCTGGAGAGGTAGCCATCGAGAACAATAATCTCCTTGGAGTTTTTTGCACCTTGCGTAATGACACAACTTTCCTTCGCCACATGCTTAATTTGCCAAGCGTTCGCCAGTTTCTGCACTGAGACCTTATCCAATATGCTGGGTGAGCTGTTTAAAAACGTCGAAAGTTCCAATTTGCAAGGTCCTTATCAAATGATAATGCCGCCGTCGGCTGACTACAGTATGACAGGTTTAAACACGAAAGGTAAAAACTATGACACAGATAAAATCTACTAGACAATATGGTCGGCTTGCAATTGCATTTGGGCTCGCCGCGACCTGTATCTACCTTGTGATGATTAATATTACGCTTGAGTATATCGAAGCTCTAACTGGGCTTCTGCCTTTTGATATGCGCCCCGGCGGATATTCGCCCGAAGAGGCAGGCACTTTACTGAATGCTCTAGGAGCTGATGGCAATCGATATTATCTAACGCGACAGATTCCACTGGATCTCATATATCCCGCGCTTATGGCGTTGACGCTAGTATCAATTCTTAAATGGCTCGAAGCAAAACATGTCGCACGAATGCTGACAAAAATCGGCGTGTGGTTGTCAATTGGAGCCGCCGCCGCTGACTATTTAGAGAATGCCGGTATCGTTATGATGATCTCTAATTGGCCCGAACCATCGATATATCTAGTCCATGCAGCAAGTACCGCATCAATTGCTAAATCAGGCTTAACTACATTGGCCGTATTGTCTGTCATTATCGGTTTAATCGTCGGGGCATATGGCAAGACGCTTGTGTGGCTAAAACTGACTTCATCCAATTGTTAGTTTGTTGCGATATCTTAATCTAGGAACAGAACTTTTTCTTGGGCCATGGGTCGCTAAAGTACGTAACACAATAATGTCCGATTAACACTACTTTACTGCGATCTGCTGAGGCTGTGCCAATACCCTAATCATACAGATGTGGGTGCGCGACCTATTCATTAACAACCGATCGGCGCGATTGGCGCAGAGTTTTCCAAAGCCAGAACAACATTAGAAGCACGATTGATAATTCAGGTACTGATAAGACGCCAGAATTTTGCACTTCGGCTGGAAACACTGAAGCCCCCGGCCCAGTA
>JBGCEN010000461.1:0-28636 GCA_045106435.1 Rhodothermales bacterium | reverse complement strand
CGTTACAATTGGAGCTTTTTGAGCAAAACTAGAAGCGCTATGATCGTCCAAAATCGGCTAATTTCGCACTTTGAAATCCAAGCGAATCCTGGGAATTTACTCTAAAAGATCGATTCGGAATTTTTCTGAACACTCCTAGTTTAGGGTTTAGGGTTTAGGGTTTAGGGTTTAGGGAAATTTAACTTTTGACTTTTGACTTTTGACTTAACCTCAATCCTCTACATCCATTTTCTCAAGCAGGTTGCGTAAATGGTCAATGCTTCGGGCGCTGTTTTCGATTAGGGGCTCGCAATGTGTTTCGACGGTAAGGTGTTGGAAAATGCCAGACTGAGCAATCACAGGGAGTAGCGTTTCCCAAGGTACAATACCGTCGCCAAGGGGACGCCAAGGGACCTCTTCATCTTCCGGGGTAAAGTCTTTGACGTGGAGGTTGATGAGGTAAGGCTTAAGTATTTCAAAAGCCTCTTTGTCGGGTTTTTGCCCACTCCAGTGCAGATTTGCAGGGTCCCAATTTATGCGCAAAGCTGGGTGTCCAATCTCTTCGAGCAGAGCCACTGTTTTTTCGGGACGATCAATCCAAAATTGCGGTTCATTCTCAAACGCAACCAGCACATTGGCTTGAGCCGCCATTTCAGCAATTTGCTCGAAAGCACGCAGAACCAGCAATCGGTGCGCCGGCGAATCATCACAGTGATCAAATGAAAATGCAATGATCGTTTCACAGGCAAATCGTTGTGCCAACTCAATGGCTTTCGGGAATACAGACTCAATTTCACGTCGCCTATCCCCTTCTTCAGCCACATGCCCTTTAAAAATCCCGGGCGACACCGCAGAGATACGCGCGCCGGCCTGCATCGCATGATCGACAATGCTTAGCTCTTCAGCAGTAAAAGCAGGAAATCGCCCCCGCCCTCCTTCACGCAATTCAAATGTATGGATGTCCCATCCGCCGGCAATCTCCAACGCCTCCCCAAGATCCCGAGATATCTCATCCGACACAATCCCAATATCCAGCTTTGTAAGCCCCTTTTCTCTTTCAGCCATCTCATCGTCCAAAAAATTTAAAATTTTAACTTTTCACTTTTGAATTTTAACTTTCTTCACTCATCCTTTCAATCCCGTCAGCGTGACGCCTTTAATAAACTGCCGTTGCATCAACAAGAAAAAGGCAATGACGGGAATTGCCGCAATGGTCGAGGCGGCCATCATTTTGACAAACTCAGGATTGTTGATATCCGAGAAGCCCAGTATACCTACTTCAAGCGGCTTGAGTGTTTCTGTATTGATCGCAATCAGCGGCCATAGAAAATCGCTCCATGACCACATAAAAAGGAATATGCTATACGCGGCCAATGTAGGCTTAATGAGCGGTAGTACTACGCTAAAATAGGTGCGAAAAACGCCGGCGCCGTCCATACGGGCCGCATCAAGCAACTCATCAGGAATACCCAAAACACTCTGCCGAAAAAGAAAGATACCAAAGGGCTCCATCAGGCCAACCATTACAATCGCCCAGTAGGTATCAACCCATCCAAAATCGACCATCATGTCATAGAGCGTTAACATTTTCACCTGAAAGGGAATCATCAATGTGACGATGATTGCGCCAAATATCCAATGCTTCCCGGGGAAATCCATTTTAGCAAATATATACCCGGCGAGAGAGCAGAAAAACAATCCAGGTATAAGCTTGAGAATTGTATAAAGCGTGCTGTTCAGAAAGTACCACGCCATGGGGCGTTCGGTAAAGACAGCGATATAATTCTCCCAGGTGAACGGCTGAGGAAAGAGGCCTCTGAGAATGGCAATAAGTTCGTGCGGCGTGTTAAAAAAGGATTCTGCATCCGCCGGCGTTTTTAAAGACGTCAAGACCATCCAGATCAGCGGTCCAACCATAACAATCGCGCCCACGACCAAAACGGTGTGGGTTACGATATTTAATATGATCTTGGGACGACTCATGATGTGTACAGGCTTCAATCTATCCTTTTTTTGATACAATCAACTTAACAGCTTCAACCACGCGGTCACATTCTGCTTTATTGTTGAATATATGCATAGATACGCGAATGGCATCCAGCCCCCTTTCAGTGACGATACGGCATCTTAGTTTATATTCGCCGGCCAGATGCTGATACATCTCTCGACACGGAATTCCTTCTGTATGAAACGTTGTAAGGCCGGCCCGCATCGCTGGATCTTCTGGCGTCAGTACAGAAACGCCCTCTATTTCCTGTAGACGCTGATGCAGATCTGTCGCAAGACTTTTGCCGTAGGCAGCCACGCGATTCATCCCAATTTGGTTAAGGAATGTTACAGCAGCTTGCATCCCCACAACTGTTGTGGCGTCTCGCGTACCGCACTCATAGCGCACAGCTGTTTCATTGTATTCCAATGCATCAGGGATATCAAAAACGCCGTTATCAGAATACGAACCCACTTCTGTCGGCATCACCTCGTCCAGCCGCTCCTGTTTTACGTAAAGCAATCCCGTGCCATGGGTAGCTCCCATCCACTTGTGTCCGCTTGTGCCGTATGAATCACATCCAATTTCATTGAGATCAAAGGGAAAAGCGCCGGCTGATTGCGCACCGTCTATATGAAACCAGAGGCCGCGATCTCTGGCGAGGGTTGCGATTCGTTTTACTGGCATCACGATCCCCGTTGGTGCCGTCAGATGGCTCACTTGAATCACGCGTGTACGTGGCGTAATGAGAGATTCGATACGATTTAGATTCTCGGCTTGATCATATGGATCAGGCTCAAACGCTTTTACGACGATGCCTTGCTGTTTCTGCCGGCTCATCCAGGGAATTGCGCCACCTGGATGGGCGTGCGTCTCAAAAATCACCTCGTCTCCTTGCTGCAAGAAGGTAAGTCCTGAAGCAACCGTTGCATTGGCTTCTGTTGCATTGCGCATAAAAGCGATCTCAGCCGGCTTCACGCCAAAAAATGCAGCCACTGGTACGCGTGCCTGGTCCAGCCGTCTGTGGCCATGCTCCGAAATGCGTTGCAAATCCATCATGGTCTGCTGCACCGCGTCAATCACGGCATATGGCGCCGGCCCCAATCCGCCCGTGTTTAAGTAAACACGGTCTTTTGTCAAAGGATACTGCGCACGCACCTGCGCCCAATATGCTTCATCATCAAATACACCCACAGGCGGCCAAACGCCATGCGCCTCTGCCCCACTTTCACTCCCCCGCACAGCATAGCCGGCCAAGCCAGAACCAACCCAGGAAAGAAATCGTCGCCGATGAATGGTCATTTTTAGTTTTCAGTATTCAGTTAGCAGTTTTCAGTTTGCAGCTTTCAGATAGCAGTTTTCAGTTAGCAGCTTTCAGATAGCAGTTTAAGCTTTTAACTTTTGATTTTTAACTTTTACTTCTCCTTGCCCCATTGAAACTGTATCCAGGTCAGTCCTCCAACAATGATCAGCAAAATGACGGCTGCAGCGGAAGCATATCCAATGTCATCGTATTGAATGCCCTGTTCATAAATATGGTAAACGACTGTTCGCGTTGCATTAATGGGCCCGCCTTGCGTCATGGCCAGCACTGTCGTAAATATCTGAAAAGAGCGAATGATCGCCGTCACACATACGAGTAGCATAATCGGGCGGAGTTGCGGCAAGGTAATGAATTTGAAGTTTTGCCAGGAACTTGCACCATCGATACTGGAAGATTCATAGTAGGACGCTGGAATTGCCTGGAGAGCTGCGCCAAACAAAACCATATCAAATCCCAGGTTCTTCCAAACCGTTAAGACAATCAATGAGGGTAGCGCGAGGGACTCACTTAATAACCATGCCTGTGGCGTCAAACCGAAAAGCGTAAGAAAGTAGTTGAGCAGTCCATTTGACGCATAGAGCCAGCGCCAGATCATTGTTGATGCCAGCAAAGACGTCACTACGGGAATGAAATATAATGCCCGGTACAACTTGGCCCATTTGCCTGTCCGCTCCACGAGCACAGACAATCCAAGGGCCATAAAAAATCCAATTCCCACAGCAAAAAAAACAAAGACTATCGTATTCCAAAGAGCAGAAAGAAACAGGGGGTCCTGGAATTGCCGGATGTAGTGCGTGAGTCCGACAAACGGCGTTTGCCGGCGTAGCAACCCATATTCAGTAAAACTGATCGCAATACTTTTAAGAATGGGATAATATTGGAAAACCAGAAAAAAGATGAGCACAGGCAAGAGCAGCAACAGAGACGTCTGTGCTTCTTTTTTATGCAGCAGTCGGTTATTAGACGTGCTAGGAAGTGCCATCATGTACCACCGCATGATCAAATTCAACGGTCGCACCTGGCGATGCAATGTTTATCGTATTTTGCACTTCAATTGCTGGTTTCGGTATTATGAGTCTCCCCGTTCAACATAAAGGCTGCGCTAGTAATTCGCTACTCATTTTTTGAGCACCTGTACGCATGAAGCATTTTAGTTATTTCATTCTAGCCATAGCAGTTATAGCGGGCTGCTCCAAGTCACATCAATCAGGAGACACTTCAAGAAGAGCAATCAGTGTATTTGTATTACCTATCAGTACCAATCAAACCGATTTTTTTGACTGGGCAGAAGCAACGTACGAAGCCGCTCATCCAGATGTTGATATTCAGATAGAGCAGTTTCCCGGCTCATCGCTCAAAGATTACGAAATTAAATTACGCCTCCGCTATGCCAGCGGCAACGCGCCAGATATCTGGTATTTTCGGGAAAATGAGTTGGCTGAATACGTAGACCTCGGTCTCCTGGCGCCGGCGCCGGATTACATAGAACAAATTGTCCAGCAAAACAGCGTCAATGAGATGATTCGGCAGGCGCCTTATTTCGACGGCACCTGTTATGGCATCGTACATCACGCCGGCTGGACCATGCTGTATTACAACAAGGCCCACTTCAGAGAAGCAGGCATCGAGCAGCCGCCCAAGGACTGGGCTGAGTTAATTGATTATGCAGACAGACTTACAAAACGGGATGCCGATGGCAATATCACCCGCGCAGGATTTTCTCTCAGAAAAACAGGCTACAAACAAGGCACCGCAGAAAAGTGGTTGACCTTCTTCTACTCAGCCGGCGGCGTCCCGTTTGATGAAAAAGGCTCGATCAGCTATTTCGATTCAGCAGCCGGAAAAGCTGCCTTTAATTTCTATAGCGATGTGCTATTCAAGCACAACATTGATAGCGTCACATTGGATGGAGACCAACGAGGTTTTGGGCAGGGCACGGTTTCGATGTTCATTCGTGAAGATCACGTGATCCACTGGCTCGCAGAGAATTTTCCTGATATTGAGTTTGGCGTCGCACCCATTCCCCCTATGGACACTTCGATGACGTCTTATTCATCAGGAGGTGCCTTCCCAATGGTTGTCAACAGCGAATCACCGAATAAGGAAGATGCCTGGCGTTTCCTTGAATTCCTTTTGAGTGATGAACCCTATTACAGATACGTGCGGGCCATAAGAGCACAACCGATGTTAAAATCTGTCGCAATGCGTCCGGAGTTTAACCAGGATCAGAGGTTACAAACGTATGCCAATCAACCTGTATATCTCCCCCCCAAATTTGCGCACGACAAAAACTCGCTGGAAGTCATTGGAACGTATGTAGAACGCTTGGCTTATGGCCATTTAGATGCAGATGAAGCTGTGCGTCGCATGACAGATGAGATCAACGCACAGATGAAGTTGGGATATGCGCGCCGGTTGGATAATTAATTCAAGTGGTTAGTTACTAGTGGTTAGTTTTTAGTGGTTAGTTTTTAGTGGTCAGGTTTCAGAACACGTATTCACTGTGCCAATCACAAAAAAACTAACCACCAATAACTAACCACCAATAACTAAAAAACTAGCCAGCTAACCGTGCGGCATACTTTTCTCTCAGCTTCAATACCTTGGGCGCTATCACTGCCATACAATATGGCTGATAACTGTTGTTGGCAAAGTAATCCTGATGATAGTCTTCCGCTTCGTAAAAGACATCAAGCGGTACCACTTCAGTTACGATAGGATCACCAAAAGTATCATCAGCCGTAAGCTTTGCGACCAGCGCATTAGCAATTTGCTGCTGTCCTTCATTGTGATACATGATCGTTGATCGGTATTGCGTCCCCTTGTCATTCCCTTGTCGATTCAGGGTTGTCGGGTCGTGCATCGCAAAGAAGATCTCCAGCACCTCTTCATACGAAATAATATCCGTGTCGTACGTTATTTGCACCACTTCTGCATGACCCGTATTGCCGGTACAGATCTGCTTGTATGTCGGGTTAGGTATTTCTCCGCCGGCATATCCTGACACAATCTTCTCTATGCCTTTCAAAGGACTAAACACGGCTTCGATGCACCAAAAACAACCGCCTCCAAGCGTTGTAACTTCCAATCTATCTGCCATTTTATTCGAACCTTTTTATGAGAGGTCACAATCTAACAAACTACAGCGATCAATGTGTTGGTATTGAGCCCAATCCGTTACGATGTTCGTGCACTTTTAATCTATTCATACGCCGGCAGAATTGAATGTACGATATGATTTAGAATGGCTAATTCCTGCTGTGCTTTTTTATTCGCATTCACAGCCCACCTGGCTGTCGTAGCAACAATTAGATCCAGTTCGGGCACGGTATAAATAAACTGCCCGCCGTATCCCCAGCCTAGTATGACTTCATAGTCAGCTCCATGATCAATGTACCAGAGATAGCCATAGTCGACATCGGTCAGGTCTCCGTACACAAAACCCAGCGGCCACTGGATCTCAATCGCGCTTTGCATCCAACTGGCCGGCACTACCTGCTGATTGTTATACATCCCGTCATCTAGTACCAACTGCCCCAACTTGACCATGTCTGTCGTCCTGATCTGCACCCCGTGACCACCATAGGCATAGCCTTGCTTATCTGTATCCCATGCCCGCGAAGTAATAGCCAGCGGTCCAAACAAATGCGCATCAGCATAGTCGAGCAATGACATGCCCGTAGCTTCTGTGATTATTGCGCCCAATACATGCGTTGCGCCCGTATTGTAGTTGTAATAGGTCCCCGGCGTATTCTGCAACGGTTTATCCAGGACATATTGCAGTTGATTTGCAGCATTGATCCATTGTCCAAATTCGTTTCCGCCGATCTCATTCCATTGAAAGCCGCCTGTCATGGTGAGCAGCTGTTCGATCGTGATGTTAGACTTGTCGTTCAGATTGGCAGCACCGGACAAATAATCACCGATGGTTTCGTCGATTCCGTTTATATCACCTTCTTCAATGGCAATACCTACAAGCAATGAGACGATGCTTTTGGTTACTGAACGTACATGTTTCAGATTGCCGGCGCTTGTACCAGAGAAATATTGCTCATCAACGATCACATCGTTGTGCATTGTAACCAGGCTCTCAAGCCCTTTAATTTTGAGCTTCCCTCCAGGACCACCCCCTTGCATTGCTGAAGAATTTGGCTCCGATGATTCGATGGATACGGTATCACACGAAACCAGTAAAAGTCCTAAAAACAGATAACAGACAAAGGAGAAACGTAATTTCATGAAGGTAGCGCTTAATGATTGACCGGAATATCGAACCCCCAACAGGGAATGTCCAATTACGAAGAGTTTTTAACACTTCAACATTCAAATTTCCTTGTTGGGTGTTCGATATTCAATTTCTCTAAATTTGAGCCGTAACATTAAAAAAACAACAGATCCTGCTAGAATTGTGGCTCTCCCAAAGGGCTTTCCGGGCACTTGGCGGCATCGGATTCAATGGTATAGATGATGGAGGCTATTTTCCACCCGTCTTTGGTTTTGATGATATGAAACGCATCCGTGCCGCAATGACTGAACACGCCATCTACATGGAAGTCATAGCGCGTCCAGACAGAAGCCAGCAACCCATCTATTTTTATCTCAGGCTCCCACGCCCGCTCCAGCAAGGAAGATTGACCGCCCCCCAGCATCTCGATATCTCTGTTCACATTGCGCCAGCCGTATCCTGGTCCATTTTCGCCGTTGAATAAAGCAATGGCCGCACCCTCAGGCAGCATAACTTCGCGAAAAGCAGTGGTATCCTTTTGGGAGATCGCATCCAGGAATTGGTTCACCACCACCTCAACTTCAGCATGGGCTTCTGGATGGGCATCAGCTTGCGCAAAGGCACCTTGACCAGCGAAAAGAAAGGAAATGATAAAAATTGAGACAGCAAGTTTCATGGGGAAAGTCAAAAAATTAAAAAAGCTAAAAGTTAAAACACTCTTTCATAGAGTATAACAACTTTTAGCTTTTGATTTTTGACTTTTAACTTTTGTTCACATGCTGGCGCTAGATCCTGAATCAAGTTCAGGATACGCCTTTGTCAGATGCTCTGTCAAAGGCTAGCTTCTGCCTACTTTAACGGCACCGTTTGTTGTCATGACGCGGATTGTTTTCCCGCCGTCTCCGAGTTTTGTTGAGATTTGGCGATCAAGCCGGCCTTTTACCATCACCGGAAAATCAAAGTTGAGCCGGCCGTTTACTGTACCCGTTTCCAGCTGGGCAGAGTATCCATCAGGAATTTCCAGCTTTACACCGCCATTCGTGGTTTTTACATCGAGGCCTTCTCCTTCCCATTCATCGCCGGCCAAGATGATCGAGAGTCCGCCATTGGTTGTATGGCCTTCAACATCACCGGCGAGGTTGTACAAAGAAACACCGCCATTCAATACTTCAAAAGAAACATCACCTGCCACGTTTTTAACGGTAACTCCGCCATTATGCGTATCAAGCGACAAATTCGATTCGTGTGGCACAAATACTTCAAAGCTTACCGATACCCAGGCGCGCCGGCCCCAGTTGGATAATTTGTTTGGGACATCCGCCTCAATTGTACGGCGCGTTAATACTTCAACTTCCTCGGCCAATTCTTTCGCTCCCACTTTGGTTCTTGCATGTCCGCTGACCTTGGCGCGAACCAGAATCTCATTCCGGTCCCACCCTTTCACTGTAATGCCACCATTCTGTCCCCCATCAATACTGATTCTGTTGCGGTCTGCTTTTAGTTCGTACTCCCTCACTTCACAATAATTTTCAAGGTCGTTATTCCACCCCTTGTCATCACACCAGTCATCATCAGTGATCACCTTATTCTGGGCGAGTACAGGGGCAGCGAGGAAAAGAATCAGGAATAGAGAAGATAGTTTACGCATGACAATTCTGGGTTTTATGCTGGTAGCTGTAAAGGGCCTGGTTCGATCTTAAATCTGGAAAAACCATGTATCGAACACCGATGTGAAGAGGTTTTTTACTGCGATATCTTCAACTCTACGTGGAAGGCTTTGCCGATGTTACGGGGTAGTAGTCGGTAAGTCGGTAAGTCGGTAAGTCGGTAAGTCGGTAAGTCGGTAAGTCGGTAAGTCGGTAAGTCGGTAAGTCGGTAAGTCGGTAAGTCGGTAAGTCGGTAAGTCGGTAAAATATATGTGTCATTGAAAAATAGTGTGAATCTGTCAATTACTTCATGTAAATAACCGGGCTATGTTTTCAGGCAACTGACTCACAAACCTTCAGACTTCCTGACTCACCGACTTTTCTTACTCACAGACTCTCCGGCAGGCTAATGGCATACTCGTCTTTCAGCATTCCCGATACCGGATTAAAATCGCCATCATTAGGAGCGGGTTCAATTTGCATTAAATGGGCGAGCAGCTCGTACACATGGATATTGCTGAACTTAGGGAATGTGAGGCCCTGTTTAAATGCCGGCCCAGAAGCAATAAACAGCCCCTCATGCGATTCACTATCGTCATCATATCCATGTGTACCAGCCGCGTTATACCCATTGGCTTTGTGCGCTCTGGATTTGTATAAAGACCAGCCTGTTTTCAGCTTGGCGACTCATTGGGGCGTACAGGCATGCCGGCCCCATTTCCATTCTGCAGGGAAATTTTGAAATAGCCCCATGATGATCCGGATACAAGCCCGTGACAATCGTATACGGGTTTGAAGCGGTCTTGACTGGAAGTACCGATTGTATGGCCTTTGCTTGCACACCTGCTCCCCCTAATCCATTTAAATTCGGGGTGTGATAATCTTCTAGATAGCGAACAGGAAACCCGTCAATCATTACCACAACCGTTAGTGGTTGCCTCAAACAAAAAGACACAAGAGAAATTACCATCAGAATACCAAGATACCAGTAGCGCATGATGAAGGATTGGTGCTGGGTAACAAACAATGAGCAATGCCTGTTTGGGCTTAGAAATGCTGAGCATAAAAACGCTGAGCACAGAATTGCTGGGCGCAGAACTACAGAGTATTTTAATAGCGTCGGAGGCTTCGTTTGAACCTCACAGAGTGACGTACTAAGGATGTTGTGGTGTTGAAGAAAACAGGTTATTGGCAGAAGCCAGTACAGCTTTGCAAATTTGTTGAGTTGTTATAGTGGTCGCGTTACTTGTTTTAGAGCCTAACCCAAAGTTGGGGGCTTACTTTGGAGCATGAATTAACATGCTAGTGCCAGCAAAATGGTGAGCACTAATCTCTCACAGGACAGGCATCATTTGATATTCATCCCTCGCCCAGCACAGGCAGGACTATGTTATTCTAGTAAATATACCTTAACGGCACTGCCTCTATTGGATGAGCGCGCCTGAGACTAAAGAGCTGATCCACCCCCGCCAAATAGCGGATATCATGTAGTGTAATTTGCCTTCCCGTCACATCCAGGACTTTGCCAGAATAATAAGTTAAGTACCGAGGTTCACAGGTACGAGAAGTACAACGGGTTCGAAACGTACGAAATAGGTCTCGCTTCAGTTAATTCGTACTCCTTGTACCCATCATACACTTCGTACTCCTTGTACTCCTTGTACCCATCGTACACTTCGTACTCCTTGTACCCATCGTACCATGCAAAGACGATGCTTCATTTATTTAGCTGACTGCGTACTCGTGCCAAGGCATTTCTGTCAATTTCACTCCAGTTTGTTGACTTTTATATTGACAATCAACATATTGATGATCGATATATAAAATACTTGATCACTAACACCAAATATTTCACCCTGCTACGTAATGAGTCCATTCAATCTGGATACAGCCATCGCGACCTGGCGGCAATTTGTCTGCGCCGAGCAAGCTATTTCTGAAGAAGATGCAGATGAACTAGAAGGGCATTTGCGCGATCATTTTGATGAACTGGTTGAAGAAGGACGCCGGCCCGAAGCTGCATTTGAGCAAGCCGTCGAACAATTAGGTGGGTTTGCGCTCCTTGAGCGGGACTACAAAGATGTGTATTGGCGTAAAGTAAGAAACGAGAATCGCCTATTTGCGACAATACGATCCCGCCTTGCCATCTTTCAGAATTACTTCAGGGTATCTCTTCGCCACATGCGCCGGCAACCCGGATACACGCTTATCAATGTATCAGGACTGGCGATTGGACTCGCAGGCTGTCTTTTCATATCGATGTACGTATGGAATGAAATCTCCTATGATCGATTTCACACGCAGGCGGACAATATCTACCGGCTTGTTCAGGAAACAGACAATGGAAGCTCAGCCTCAAGCGCCGGCGCACATGCGGCCCTGGTTAGGCAAAGTATCCCAGGTGTAGCGGCTACCGTTCGAATCATCCCGTGGGAGCGAACGATCACGGTAACTACACCTCAATCCACCGAACAATCCGTCTTTTCTGAACCCGCCTTTGTTTACGCCGACCCGACTTTTTTTGATGTATTCTCTTTTCAGCTTATCGCAGGAAATCAAGCCACTGCCCTCTCTGAACCTGGCCATGTAGTGATTACTGAGACCATTGCGCAAAAGTACTTCGGTCAAGCAGATCCATTGGGGCAAGTCATCTTAATGTACGATGGGTATAGCGATCCCAATCAAATCCCTCTGACCGTCACCGGCGTGCTGGCCGATATCCCGGCACAATCCCACCTTCCATTGACCGTGGTTGCCTCCAGCAGTACAATTGAGCATCAATACGGCCCATTGAACAAGCTTGACTGGCCTGGATTATACACGTATGTGCATATGCCGGGTGCCATGAACATTACGCAAGCCGCGCAAAGCGCAACCAACGCATTGGCAAACCAATTGCCCAATGAGTCCATTACGCTGCACCTGCAACCCCTGAAGCAAATTTATCTGCACCCTCAAATGAGGGGTGAAGTTGGCCCCCGCGGATCATCTCGCATTGTTTACGGCCTGACGGGTATGGCGCTTATTGTGCTTTTGCTCGCCTGTACCAACTTCACGAACCTCGCCATTGCCCGTGCAACATCACGCATCCGTGAATTGGGTGTACGGCGAGCGATGGGCGCTCATCGAACACAAATTGCTACACAGTTTCTAACAGATTCTTTTATCCTTACTGGCATAGCTGTATGCATTGCGGCTGGACTTATCTGGGGAGGCAAGTCGCTCTTGCTGCCAAACATCGATGCGTCACTGTTTCTCAATTGGGGCCTTGGTGTGCTGTTTGTTTTTGTCGGACTGGTGGTACTTACAGGCCTACTAGCCGGCGCCTATCCCGCTTTTATGGCAGCACGAGAGCAGCCCACACAGACCTTGCGCGGCCTGCCCTCCCGGAAAGCAACAAAGCTGCGCTCAACACTCATTGTGTTCCAGTTTACAAGCTGTATCATACTTATGGCCGGCGCTTTCGTAGTCCATCAGCAGCTTGGGTATGTACGATCCATAGGCCTTGGATTTGAGCAGGAGCATGTGTTAACCATTCGGGCAAACAAAGGGCGACGAAGTTTTGAGGTGCTACGGGAGACCATCGCCGCCCAACCGGGTGTGCTCGCTGTTTCTGCGGTGAACGGACTCCCCGGGCTTCAAGAAGTGCGCACCGGCATGGTTGTGCAACCTGATGAAAACAGAGATAGCAGCGTGCCCGTTCAAACGCAAGGCGTTGGGCCAGACTTCTTCAAGACACTAAACATAGCACTCGCAGCGGGCCGGCTTCCCGATTTCAATCAAGCACATTCCTCTGCGATTATCGATTCGCCTCTCCCCCACAATCGTCTTTTGCTGATTAACGAAACTGCTGCGGCCTCTCTTGGCTGGCACCCTGAGGAAGCCATCGAACAACCGCTGCGCATCACTGAACCGGGAAATGAAGCCAACAATCCAGGTATCACCGGAATCATTGCCGGCGTCGTCAAAGATTTCCACCACAGCTCAGTTCGAACACCCATTACTGCATCCGTCTACTACTCAGCACAGTCCATCGACGTACCCGGATTGTATGTCATTTCGCACTTGTTGGTCAAGGTGGCCCCCGGCAACACAGAGCAGCAGTTGGATAAGATCAAGTCAGCTTGGCACAAAGTATTACCTGATTATCCGTTTGAGGCATCATTCCTTGACCAGCAGATACAGGCGCAGTATAAAATGGATGTCCAGCTAGGTCGCGTGATAGGATTTTTTGCGGGGCTCGCCATACTGATCGCCTCTCTTGGCTTATTTGGCCTCGCCTCATTCATGGCACAGCGTCGTACCAAGGAAGTTGGAATACGCAAGGTGCTGGGTGCTTCAGAAGGAAATATGCTGCTATTGCTCTCAGGCAACTTTTTAAAACTGGTAGGCATCTCCTTCATCATTGCCACACCTGTTGCCTATATAGCGCTGAGAAAATGGTTACAAGAATTTGCTTACCGTATAGATTTGAGCCCTCTGGTATTTTTACTCATTGGTCTACTGGTTCTGATTATCGCACTGGTTGCTGTAAGCTTCCAGACGATCAGAACAGCGCGGGGGAATCCGGTAGATGCGCTTCGGTATGAGTAGCGTCACAGCAACGCTGTGACGCGTTCTGGGTTTTGGGTTCAGGGTTCTGGGTTTCTTTACCTGTAAACCAGTGATGCGTATGACCAGGGTGGTCTTTTTCTCTCACGTTCTATCCTTCTCTCCTTGATAAATCGGTATACTCTCCAAAAACTACCTTCCTGCGATACTAGCCAGATTGTTTATAACAACTTCTATATCGAAGAAAGAGCCCATACCATTGGACAGGAAAATGATGCTCATATCCGACGCCGGGAATATGCGATAAGCTGTAACCAGACTTCCCGAGAATCCATAGGATGCCTTTTTATTGATTACGCGCTTGTCCCAGCTGTAGGCAAATACCTTATCTGAGTTTGTATAGGGGAAAGTCTGCCACATGTGCTGCTTTGTATCCTGCTTGATGAACGCATTTGCACGAAGTTTTGCATCCCAACGTATAAATTCGCCCAGTGTTATGTTGAGCCCATTCATGGCGTATGCGTAGTTGCCTTGCAGGTATGGATGTTCAATCGAGATCTCGCCTTTCGTGAAAGGAAAATAGGCCGTTGCCCTGTTGGATATGATATCTCGGGAATCGACTGAAAAGAATGCTGTATCTGGTGTAGCACTGAACTGATTGAGAACGATAAACTCTTCCAGAGAGACTTCCGTAATGTGTTCGATGATCTCCTTCAGGAGCCAGAAGTTTGACTGGTTGTAGTCGTACGTTTCACCCGGGTTAAATTTCAGCTCTTGCCCGAACACACGTGTTTTGGCTTCTTCTTCGGTTAAATCCTGAAATTCAAAGATGGGCGCCATATCCGGCAATCCGGATGAGTGAGTGAGCAGGTGTTTTATTTGGAGCGGCTGCCATGCTGCCGGCAGCGAAGACACATACTGTGACACTTGATCTTCCAGGCTCAGCTTGCCTTGCTCGATGAGTTGAAAAACACCCACCGCAATAATCGGCTTGGTCAACGAGTAGACGCGAAAGATGGAGGCATCACTCACCGGCACACGGTGTTCGAGGTTTGCATAGCCATAATTCTTTTTGTGTATGACCTCCCCTCCTTTAACAACAGCCAGCGCCACACCTGGCATACCATATCGCTCCATCACTTGATCTACGTAACGGTCTATTTCTTCAATGGCAACAGCTTCAGCAGGCTCGCCCCTTCTCTCTGATTGAAATGCAGTGATTGAAAAGAGTAAACAGATTGATATGATCAGTACTTTCATCAGCCCAGGCTTAGACAATGGTTGTCATCTGATTTTTGTAAAGCGAGGGGTTACGAGACATGACTGGCAAAAGATGCGAGTTTTCTAGCACTTTGTCTTCAGCCGGCATTGCCATTGTATCAGGCAGTGTTGACACCAAGTTCGTATATCAAGGCTTCTGTCTTTGCACATAGGTGTCAAGGAAATCGTTTCACATGCGATGAGGATCAGCTCTGCAGCCTCTATTAATCGCACCCGTCATCTCTGCGAAGGCAGAGATCCAGTTGTACCACCTACCACCGACAACAAGCTTTACAGCATGGTGTGCGTCGGCAATCGTGAAAAATGGCTGCTTGTCTTGTTCAAGACACAAGATCAGGTAAGCCTATAGATTTAAGTCAAGCAGAGGGATCACCTTAAGGCGATGGGGCACAATCTATTGGTAATACCCTGTAAAACTAAACGAGGGTAAAAAGCTCGACGGAACGGGTTTTACCTCTGAGTTCACATTGGCCAAGCGACCGGACATTAAAGTTTTCACTTACATTTATCTGCTCAAGGAGATCGCCAGAAATCAAAAGTTCTACGTTGTATTCATTACACAGGCCTTGAATACGAGCTGTTGCATTGAGTACGTCTCCGGTGAAAATAATCTCTTTCTTGAGCGCACCAATTTCACCAGTGGTCACTGCCCCAACATGAAATCCGGCTTTAAAATCTGGCACCAGGCCAAAACGCTGCTGATACCAGCCGGCTCTATTCTCTAAAGCCTGCTTCATGGCAAAAAAGCAGGCAAGGCAATTTTGATTCTTCACACCCTTTTCAGCCGGCCATGATACAACCACCTCGTCCCCAACATACTGGTAAATCTCCCCTCCGTACGAGATGATGCCATCCGAAAGATCAGAATAGTATGCCCGGAGCAATTCATAGTATCGGGTATGGCCAAGCTGCTCTGCAATCTGCGTGGAGGATTTCATATCTGAGAACATGAAGATCCGTGTTTCTTCTTTTGGCGTATGGTATTTACCCGAAAAGAAGTTGATCAGGACCCGATGCCCCATGTGCTCACTAATTTCTGCATAAAACAAAGAGACTCCCAGCATCGTCCCTAATTGTATCACCGTGCCCAAAAGTGTTTTACTGATCAGGAAGGAAAACAATTTATCCCATACCTGCTTATCTAAAACACTTGTACCCAACTCCATACTGGCGGCAATCGGAAAGGAGATCACCACGACGCAGAACAGGAGAAAAGTATAGAACAATGTTTTATATAAGATCTTTCGCCCGAAGCTCTTTTGGGAAAAACGGTTATTGAGATAAACCAGTTCAATAGCTCCAACCACAAGACCTAAAACGCATACAGCCAGGGTTGCAAAAAAGTAAATGCCCAGGTCAAGTTTGATCGCAGTATCCGGGATATCATTCAAATCTCCAACAGCGGCGTAATCTGAAATCAGAAAGATTTGGCTAAATAAGAACCAGATAACCCCAAAAGGCAGAACCCGGCTGATATTTCTTCTGGTTTTGGGTGAAAGCTGCTTTAGCATATGTCCATCTTTAACTATAAAATCGCCGGCGCACCCAAGTTACCAGTAAACGACCAAGTGCAGCCACTACAGTGAAACCAATAAATACAGGGATAAACCAACTCACAGCAGTATCAAATACAAATTGCCAGTAGATCCCATCAGGTCTTCTGTATATCCCACCCGGGTTCTCAATCAGCTCCCACGTTGTTATAAAAATTGTGATCACCAGCGCGATGATCCCCCCGACCAGCAGCCCGAATTGCCAAAAAGGTAGACCGTTCTTAGCAGAAACGGTGTTTTTCGTTTTAGGTTGAATGGTCATTATAGAGACTTTTCTTCGGATACAAGATCCTCAAATTAGCGTAGCTGATCCATCAAATTATCAATGCGTGCGCAATAGAACAACACCAATCCATATGAACCAGACAATGAGTCCTAATCCAAATACGGCGCCCAGCATTGCGAGCAGAGGAATGGTTGTAAGCATTCCAGCAATTCCTATGATATAGCCAAGGATATTTAAAGGCCCTGGTAATGATTGTTTGCATGAGGCAGCCTTGCTTATGAGCACTATCCATAAACCCCCTACAATTTCATTGCCTCCACCGAGTCCGTTCACGACAAAATCCAAGACATGCCACAGCGCCACTGCTTGCGCCTGATCAATACCATACAAATTGACAACAGCAGCTGTGCCGATGTTTGCAACCATACCGCTGGCAATGACCAATCCAGCCCATATCAATCCAAAGGCTGTGCTTAACCGGGCGAGTATCGGAGTATTTTCCTTCAGGCGTTCATCCAGGGATAACGCAAGGACCACCAACATTATCCCAAAGAGTACATAGATGATCAAATACCACACGTACATAAAAGTCTTGTTTTCGACCAAAAACGAAACCTTTCGGGTTGTATCGATCAATGTGCTGGTATAACCAGCCGGCCCAAGCATGGTTACATACACCCAAAAACCGATGATAAATGTGCCGGCCTCAATGAGTGCTGCTATGCCTCCTATTTTCTGAAACTGTTGCATAGTCTGATGCTCGACTTTACTCAGAGATAAAAATTCAGGCGTTCCAATTGATTTAGGCTTGCTTCCATTTCGTTTGACAACAAGGATGAGGCGGGTAGTTTGACTTCAAGCATGTCTAGCCGGCCTCATCCTTTGAATGAGTAGCGTGGGCGAATTTGTGGATGATAGATGCGCTCATCCTATCTGTATTTCAAGAAGACAACATTCATTTGCTTCTCATCCGTACTGATGCCACTGCCTATCAAGATATTCGACTTGCCAAGGCCGGTAAACAATATGGCATCTGCACCTTTCTCCATGGCCTCTTCCATCAATTTACTCGTGATCTTCCGATTCCTTACCCAGAACCCACTTCCAAGACCATGGCCAATGAGATCGTATTCATGGTCAATCGCTTGCTCTGAATAGTAAATGTCTACGCTCTCTGTAGGACTAAATTCTTCCCCTACATAGTTTACACTGGCACATCCGCTAACAAATAAAAAGGCTAAAAGATAGCCGGCTATAGCTAAAGTAAAAGAGCGTGTTGAAGGTCTATTTGTTTTTTCGCTAGGGAAATTATTGGCTTTCATTTTCGTCAAGTGTTTAAGTGATTGATTGGATAAACACGGGACAAATCCATGTTTTCAATCGGATGTTGTTATGACAAAAATCTACGGCGCTCAATCGCCTTCAGGTTCAGCCAAAAGGTGTAAATAGGGGGTGTAATTTATGGATGTAATCAGGGGTACGAGGGGTACGAGGGGTACGAGGGGTACGAGGGGTACGAAAATAGCTTTTTTTGTACTTAGTTTATGCTTTTTGTCTAGCTAAAGGGGAAAGACGCATAAGCGTTTACAACAAATTCAAGTCATTGGCCAGGGCAACGGCTTCAGTACGATGTGAGACCTCAAGCTTTCCGTATATATTCGAGACATGACGTTTTACGGTGGCCAGGCTTATAAAGAGTTGATCTGCAATTTCCTGGTTTCTCATGCCGGCTGCGATCAAGCGCAGCACTTCAATTTCTCGATTAGACAGCGGCACAACCAGCACATCTCCGCCACGGTCTACCCGGTCCATGGCCGTTTCATGTTTTGATAGGGCGGCATACAGTTGCCGGGTGAAGTCCCCCCCCATACCTTCTGCAATGGCTTCTTTGAGCAGGTAGTACAGGGCCTTCCCTTCATCAACAAAAACCTGCACATAACTTTCAGGTTCAGCCAATCTCAATGCATGATTAAAAGCAGATCGTGCGTTCGCCATATCGCCGGCAAACTGATGAACGATGGCTTGTAGTATATGTATTTCAATCAAGCTCCCTGCACGCCCCCCCTCTTCGCCGGCTTGCTGCAGCGCATTTAGCAAACCTCTTGCATGATCAAGATCTAACGACTCGTTGTCTACCCCGTACCGCGCGATGTAGAAGCGTACCAGTGTAAGATGCTCATACTCCCGCAGATAGCTCAAATCATCATTTACAGACAAGCCTTGTGTCTCTATCCACGAATACACCTCACTTAACCGGCCTTGCTTAATCCATATCCTGGCTTTTCGGGCAGCGTGCGGTTGAGCGTATGGGATTGGCCCTAACATATACAATCGCTGAGATTCATCCAGTAACGCTAAAGCAGAATCCAATTGCCCCAGCACTTCCTTAAACGTTGCTTCTGTACTCACCCACCGATCCCTAAACTCTATCGTGGTCGCATGCTCGCCCAGGGATTTGCCTTTTTCAAAATGCTCAAGCGCCGCGTCGTATTGCCCCTGTTTTAGTAAAATTTCACTCGCGCAAAGATATAAATCTGCCGTCCCCTGTACGACAGGACCTGTGTGCTTGTCAACAAGACCAAATGAACGCTTGTACATACGCAGTGCATCAAGCAACCGCCCCTGGGCAATCCTGATATCCGCCATGAGATACGTGCCAGCAATATGCTTGAGCAGCTCTCCCGATTTCTCGACAATGGTAAATCCGTTTGCAATGGATTGGTATGCCAGCGCTAAGTCACCACTCGCCCAGGAGGCAAAGCCTAACATGACGGTTGTACCTCCGCGCCATAGAAAGTCATCCTCTGGCAAAAGTTCGAGCGCACGC
This sequence comes from Rhodothermales bacterium, assembly GCA_045106435.1. GTDB lineage: Bacteria > Bacteroidota > Rhodothermia > Rhodothermales > JAHQVL01 > JBCCIM01. The sequence goes on along the minus strand of JBGCEN010000461.1, from coordinate 9,037 downwards.
TGTGCGTGTTTAACTGTGCCGGCGGCATCACCAAACACTTGAGAACTGGTAGAAAACGCCGTGGCCAACCTTCCTGGTAATTTCTGAAACTGCTTTTTGTCCACATAAATGATCTCCTCCATACTGTCCATTCTACGCTCAGCCATCTCAAAACACTTTCTGGAAGCATCAATTTCTCCTTTGTCCAGGAAGGCCCATCCTCGCCAAAAACTGAGCACAGGTCGATTGAGCAGGATGTTATCCGGCAGCTTATTAAGCCATACATATAACGTTGCTGTCTGCCCTGCTGCATGCATCTCATCGGCGACTACTTCTACCAGATGCGCTACGCGCTCCATATTCTCAGACTCAAACGCGTGGCGAATCGCGTCTGCCGGCGAACCCTGTTGCTCGTACCAAATACTTGCACGCTCATGCAAGATAACCACTTGATCGGCAAGCTCCCGCTTTAGAATTTCGCGGAGCATATCACCAAAAAGATGATGGTATCGGTACCAGTTTCGCTTATCGTCTAGCTGAATCACAAACAAGTTACCTTGATCCAGCCGATCCAGCATCTTCTGACTGTTGGTCTGATTTGTTACTGCATCACACAAGGAACCGCTCAACCGATTCAGGACTGCGGTTTGCATTAAGAAATGCTGAACGTTCTCGGGTTGATGTTTCAAGACTTCTTCAACCAGGAAATCAGAGATGAACCGATCATCTCCTCCAAACGCGTGCAGAAAAGCCTGTACATCGGTTTTCCCTTGCATGGAAAGCGCGGCAAGTTGCAGACCAGCGATCCAGCCTTCTGTACGATGCCCCAAAGCCTCCACATCCGTTTGCGATAAATCAAGCCCCATGAACTGATTGAGGAATCCAGTAGCTTCGTCAACAGAGAACTGAAGGTCGCCGGCGCGAAGTTCTGTTAATTCACCCCGCGCGCGCAGCCGGGCCGAAGGAAACGGCAGGTCCTCTCGACTGACAATGACCAGGTGTATTTGTACGGGCAAATGATCAATCAGAAAAACAAAGCCGTTATGAACTTCCTCGTTTTCAATGATGTGGTAATCATCAAATGTAACCGCAATATCCCTTTCAATTGCGCTTAGTTCATTGATCAACGTTGATAAGATTGATGTAATCGGGGGCGCTTGCGACGCATAAAGCATGGCAAGCGCCTGTTCACCAACACCAGTGTATAATGACTGCAGCGCAGTAATAAAATAGGACCAGAACAATGTGGGGTCATTATCACTTTTGTCCAGAGAGATCCATGCCGTCGTCCTTTCATCAGCATCGGCGCTGGCAAGCCATTCAGACAGGAGCGTTGTTTTGCCAAAGCCGGCTGGTGCTGAAACTAGCGTGAGCTTACGCCGAACCCCTTGCTGCAAACGTTCTACCAATTGGGGGCGGGAGACCATTCCTGTCCGCCATTGTGGGGCGTACAGCTTCGTTTCAAGTAGTGAATTTCCAAGAGCACTCAGGCTCGATGAATCAATCAAGGGTCGGGTTACGGCAAGTTAATTTATCTGTGGCGTGAAGATAACAAATTACAGTGATCTCTTCCGGGAGACTATCATCTTCCACGATCCTTTACGCTGCTTTTTTTACACTGTTTTTCACACTGTTTTTCACACTGTTTTTCACACTGTTTTTCACACTGTTTTTTGCACTACTTTTTTCACTACGATGTTCGTCAATCTCAACGCGCAAGATCTGCTAAACGAACAGATTTCCCTAAACGTACAGACTCGTACGCTGCGAGTGCTGCGCTAAATGAATGGTGTGCGTCGGCAATTGTGGAAATCGGCTGCTTGCCTTCTTCAAGACACTCGATCAGGTAAGCCAAGGGGTTGGGATCAGCCGGCCCAAAGAAATTGCCGGCCTGTCTTTCGAACACCCAATTGTCAGCGCCGGCAGCCAGCACGGCAAGGCCAGGGTCTCGAAAGTTCTGCTTCATGATCTCTCCCCGGGTGCCGATGATTTCAAGGCGGACAACCGCATTTTGTTTGGGCGATGGACCCGTCTTCCGAGGGGCATTAATGGTCCAGCCAGCCTCAAGCGTTGCGATAACACCGTTTTCGAGCGTGAAGGATGCCATCCCCCAATCTTCCACCTCAATGTCTTTGTGTACCAGGTTCGCGATCCTTGCTTCAACCGCTACAATCTTGCTTTCAGCAAGCCAGCTAAACAACTCAATCGCATAAATCCCTTCATCAATCAGTGCACCACCAGGTACGTGCTTAGGATCAACAAACCAGCCCGGCTTGCCCGACTGATACCAATCTTCAGCGATAGACCAACGGCTTGTTTGGTGCATGACCGCGATATCACCGATCTCGTTTTTTTGAATGCGCTGTTTCAATCCCATGGCACCCAGGCGTGCAATAACCTGAAACGGAATACACAGCACGCCGGCAGCCTCTACGACTGAGACCATCTGATCGGCTTCCGCCAGCGTCATGGCCATCGGTTTGCCCAGAATGATGTGCTTGCCGGCGCGGGCTGCCATTTCTGCGCATGCAGGGATTTCGGAAACCGGCGCGGCGATGAGCACGATATCTAACTCGGCGTCATCCAGCATTTCGGCATAACTCGCATAGGCAGAAATCCCAAACGTGCCAGCAAATTCGCTTGCTTTTGCCTGATCCGGGCTCGCGCAAGCCACAAGGTCGGCCTTCGGATATTCGACTAAACCACGACCAAGACCATAAGCTGCATACCAGTGCCCGAGGCCCATAACACCTACCCGATATGGAGCCGGCAAACGATTTCCTTTATTCATCATATTTGACCATGAGGCAAAGCACGTATTACACTGATGTCAGACAGCGCTGGCGTTTGTGGTCCTCTTATCTATCGATTTTATACCCGTGGTAATTAGAAGCAATTCTTCCCGAATTACACGTATATCGGTGAATGCACAGCCAAGATAGCCTTTTGGGATTCAGCGTCTAAATTACAGATGACCGAGGCCATTCGCTATAGCACGTTACTCAAAATCAATCTCAAATGGCAGATTCTCTTTGTTTTTCTCGAAATAGGAAAACAACTCAACATTAATCTATCACCTACTTTTGCTCAACCACAACCCCACCGCTATCTTACGTCGCGCCACCTGTACACACAGAAGTTTTATTGCTACACTCAATCATGATAAACAGCCGCCCCCTAAAAGCCATTTGCTATCCTGCAGGTGGAGATGAAGTTGAAAAAACCGCAGCCACTACCCTCGCTCGCTTGACCGATGCGAATACGCCGGCTGCATACGACAAATCGGCGTTTCAGCAAGCAGAAGGATTCAAGGTTTGCGTAGCAACTAATCTGGGTGCCTCAGTTCCCGGCACAGATGATTTTGACGGGCACTGGATGTATATCCAGATTAACCCGGATGGCGCCGGCGTCATTACCGCTTCTTATCCCTCTTTGCTTTTTGCTGCAGTCCACTTACTGGTAGATGGATTGACCCCTGAGCAAAGAAACAGGTTGAATACCGGCCTTTTGCTACCAGCCGGTTTCTCCTGGAATCGGCCGCTTTACGATACAACGCTCACGCAGATTGCACGGACTGTCAGAGACTTTGATCAAGAAACCTATGTAGCGCATCTGGCGCGGTGTGGATTCACGCACCTGGAAGTGAATGGACTGGCGTTTCACACGGCCCACGAACCGGGCGTGCCGGGGGAATTTTACAGCCAGTTTTATTCTTACGGCCCCGGACTCATGCAGTTTGTGGATACCACCCTGACCAGAGGGCTCTATGAAGTCTCTTATTTGCAAGCCAACTTGAACAGACTCAAAAAATTGGTAGGACTGGGAAGAAAATACGGCCTCAAACCCGGACTGCTTTCCTATGAGCCACGCACATTACCGGAGGTGTTTTTTCATAAATACCCAACCTTGCGAGGCGCACGTGTTGATCATCCATTCCGATCTCGCATGCCACGGTACACCCTTGCACAAGATCACCCAGTAGCGCGCGAGCATTATAAGGAGTTGATGTACAACCTGATGAAGGAAGCACCTGACCTTGCGTATCTCTCCGTGTGGACCAATGACAGCGGCTCTGGATTTGAGCACACAGCCTCTTTGTACAGTGGTCGTAATGGAGGTCCATATCTCATTCGAGAGTGGAGAAATCACGATAAAATTGCCAAGGCAGCCGGCGAAAGCGCAACACGCTGGCTCCGCCTGATACAGCAATCAGCAGCCGAGATCAACCCCGCATTTGAAGTCAGCCTACGTATTGAGCCATTCAAGGTAGAGCATGATACCATTATCGATGGCCTCGGGGATGGGCTTACGATTGAAGCACCGTCCTTGCTTGTACATGGCTACCATCTCCCATACCAGCATCCGTTGCTGCCCGAAAATGATGGCATAGCCGGCACCATGTTTCATACGGATATGCATCCGGATGAAATTGAGAAGCTCGCCTTTTATCGATCAAAGGGCATGGAGCCGATTGTTCAGTATGCGCCGGGGTCAACCTTCAACATGGAGCCGCTGCTTGGTATCCCCTACCCCCGCATGCTCCACAAAAAACTGCAGTCCCTCAAGCAAGTTGACATCAAGCGAGTGAGCGCCATTGGAGGACTTCTCCATCCCGACAAAACCCCCTACTGGCCCAATGCTGAGATTATCAAGGCCTTTCAGCTAAATACAACCCTTCCCCTCGATACAGTTTTACAGGACACTGCCGCTAGTTTTGTAGGCAATGAATTGGCATCAACACTCGTCTCAGCCTGGGGAAAGATTGAAGATGCCTTGTCTTACATGCCTTACCTCCCCCTCTTCAGTAATTTTGGATTTGTATGGTACCGGCTTTGGGTGCGTCCGTTTGTCCCAAACATCGAGGCGATCCCTAAAGAAGAACGGGCATACTACGAGCGCTTTATGGTTACAATGGCCAACAACTCCAACATGAACGATTTGGGGAAAGATGTCCTGTTCCAACTGGTCGATGCAGCATCTGGCGCCTACATGGCCGGCGCATTTGATGAACACGTGTTACCAAAACTAGACGAGGCTTTTCGATTTGTTAAAGATGCTTTGACAACACTGGAAGCATCCAGGATCGAAAACGAGTCCGTTGACACTTTTCGAGACTTGCTCATCAGAATCAGGGCTGCCCGTTGCTGGGCGATGACGCAGCGCAATTTATGCACCTGGGTTGTTAACGTCTATGGATATATTGGTTCGTCGGATACAGCACAACGCGCGCAGTATGTCAAGTATCTGCAGCAAATGATAGACGACGACCTGGAAAACACAAAAGAGTTGATAGATCTTTGGGAAAACAGTCCGACTGAGTTTATGCTCGTTTCTGAAATCGGTGAAACGAGTTATATTTATGGGGAGAATTTTGGTGAGCACTTGCAACGCAAAATAGAACTAACGAACGCTTACCGGCACCATGAGCCATATATAGACAAAGACATTATTTGGCGCATTGAATAAGAAAGGTAGCAGAAGTACTTCTGTACAGATTGTTCGTACTTCTGTCGTCGTTCCTGCGCAGGCACACAAGCGTCGGGGAAACCGTTACGATTGCATCGAGAGTTAGCAGAGAAGCCTCCTTAACCACACTCCATCCCTGCGAAACCATATAGGCGTTAAGAAAATCGTTACACTTGCGATAAGAATCAGCTCTGCAGCCTTTATTTACCGCATCCGTCATCTCTGCGAAGGCAGAGATCCAGTCTTCTGGGTCATAATCGCTGGTTTTTCTGGATTATTACATCAGTCGCTTCGCTCGTGTCCTGCCTGCACAGGAATGACGGCAATAATAATCGGTTTGCTACAGATAAAATTATCCTAACCTCTTATTTATATTGAACATAAACACTTCGGACTTGATGCCTATATACAAGGTAGAGGTGTCGGATGTGGGCAATTGATTGCATCGACGCCCGAGTGAATCGTTATGAAAAAGACCTACAAGCTCAATCTCATTTTTATTGTGCTGATGACAGCAGCCTTTCTTCTTCCACGGCTGCTGAGAGATCCTGCTGGAGGCTTTGCTGCTGCGACTTCAAGCGCTCTTTTTTTCTTTGGGCTTTTTCTCACAGCCGGCTTCCTTGCGTGCTATCAATTCCTGTACACCTTTCGCCGGCGCAATATTTTATCAAAACGGGAAGTTATTTTTGGTATCTCGCCCCTTATTCTGTCTATTGTTGTTTGCCTCCTCTTAATCTTCTTTCTCAGATATCAATAGCTTTTAGCTTATATATACTTAAGCTTTATTGCCAAAAGATTGGATACATTTAAGCGACTCCCCCTATCCAACATTTAACCTACAGTCCTATGTTATTCCCTCTCTCCTCCAGAGGAAAAACTGGCTGATTCTATTCTGCCATTCCCTCTGTTTGTAACGACACATTTACGTATCAATTGAACACCCCTCGGTTCAGATATCCCCTTTTACAAGTCAACCTGACAGCAACACATATTACAGCAATAGTTGGATCTTAAAGACAAAGCGCTTTTGTCCCGGTTTAGTCTCTTGTCAACTTCCCAATTTGACGCCTAATCAGGATCTTTGACGCGCTTTGTTCGAATCCCACGACTAGCTAAAAAGCCTTCGCTAATGCCGACCATGAAGAAGAAGTTCGATTTTTACTGGACTCAACGGATTATTGACCTATTAATGAAACTTGCGGGAGTCGTTGTTACGTCTGCTGCAACCATTGAAGTAGCACACACCGCGTTTGGCAACATTGACGAGCCGTGGCTTACGGTGATTAAAGTAGGCGCGCTGATTTTGATTGAAGGCGCATTTATCGCGTCGTGGCTTGCTATCGACACGCAGCACAGTGCCCCGATGCCGATGAAAGTCGCGTGGGCCATTACGCTTATCGTGATTTATATCGCGCTGCTTATCATTGCGTTGAACCATGGTGAAGGTGCAGCAGGCTGGGCGTTCCGTGCCGTATTGCTTGTAATGATTCTTCGAAGCATCTACGAGGCCGGCGTGTACGAGGTGTTAAAGACACAACGGAAAGAAGAGCGCAACATCGGCAGTAGCTTTAAAGTGAGACGTGTAGGCCGGCAGCTTTCTAAAACCGATGCAATCAAGGCATTGAACATGGAAAGCGCACAGGCAAATTATGCACGCGAATTAGGTAGTGAAGTAGCCCGCGCCAAAATAGAAGCAGAACATGAAGCCGCACTGATTGATGTTAAATTGATGCGCGAACGTCTCCTTGCAACAGTCCATGCAAAAGACAATCTGGCACGCAAGAAATTTCAGGCGCAGATTGCGATTGAAAGTAAACATGCACAATTTCAGCTGCAAGCTGCAAAAACCAATGTTGGCAAACAAAACGGGAATGGCAGCTCGTTGCTCAATGCGCATCGAAACAGCGGCAGTAGCAGCACTGGCAGTTCAAATGGAGGCGGTGCAAAAAGCAGCGGCGCCAGCGAGGCAGCCGGCGAAAGCGGAGACGGCAGTTCTACCAGCATGATTAATGGTATGATCAATGCCAACGGCCCCAAAATGGGGAATAAAAAAGATCGACTGAAAGAGATGTTGATGTGGGCATTGATGGAAAACCCAAATCATTCCAAACAAGCGCTCAGTGCACATATTGGCGCATCACCTGGCACAATCAGGAGATATCTGGAAGAGCTTCAGGACGAAGGCAAGGTGCAATCTACCAACAAAACACGTTCTGGATATACGGTTGTTGAAGCACAGTAAATAGTTTAATTTTTTCGGATGGTACAACAAGGGCCAGGCAGATACGAGCTATCTTCCTGGCCTTTTGTTATAAGACAGCAGGTTTGCAAAAATGCGCAGGGCACCCGGTACTGCAAAAGGAGCCTGACGATGGATTGCGTAGGCAAAATACGTGAAGTGGCCTCCTTCCAAATCCGCCATGAGCCACCCCCCCTTCTGCGGATCCTGGTTTGTATCCTGTGACACAATGAGGGGAAGATATGCGTCATCCCAGCTACTAAAAAACTTGGATCCTCGCTGCTCAACCCAATGATCAAAATCCGTTACAGTAATCTTGTTCGGATATTGAAACACCGCGTGGTCTGGTTCCAGTATTGTAACCGGCGCATCTTCTTCTGAAATTTCTTCAGCAGACCGAGGTAGTTCTGCAGGGTAGGGTGCCATCTGAGCCGGCACATATTCTGGCGTTTGATACAACACCAATACGTGCCCACCATCACGGGCATAATCCATTAATCGATTGTTAAACCTCAGTAAGTCTTGCCGAACGGCATAGGCACGCGTACCAACAACAATTGTGTCGTACGGATCTAAAGCCCCACTTTCCAGGTCTTCTGCAGACAGCAAGCTTACGTTAGCGCCCAGTTGCGAAATGGCATCAGGTACGGCATCACCTACCCCCATGATGTAGCCAATGTTTAACCCTTCAGCTATATCTACCTCAAGGCCATGTACTTCAACCTGCGCCGGCTTGTACAAATAGTGTGTCTCTAAACCTTCTTGATCAACAGTTTCATATCCCTCGCTATACAACACACCATTCGACTCAAAAACTGCCTTCACGTTATAGGCTCTGGTATCCATCCCTTGCGCAGCTACCTGAAATGAGTACTGCTCTTGCTGTCCCGGTTGGTCCAATGAAACAGCAATAGAAGCAGGCGTTATTTGCCAACTTGCAGGCGCATCAAGCCGAAGTGTGCCCCGGGTCCCTTTCGGGTCGTTGTTGAGGATTTCGATATCCACATTAAATAGTACCGGCTGTTTAACCAAAGGCACAATTCGTCTGGCTGGAGATGCATTGACCGCCACGCGGGGTGCCACTTTTAATGCTTTGAACGCATACCCTTTGGGCAAATTGGCCCGGCGGGTACGAACGGCCTCTGTCAAACGAAGGTCTACACCGCTCACTTCATAATGCAAAACGACCATCTGAGCCGGGGAGCCGGCAGGCGTATGCATTTTATCCATTGAAGCAATCTCATACTGACTATCGTTAATTGTAGCCCGTGAGAAATACGTATCTGACAAGCTCGCATCAAGCGCTACGTCTACATCAAATTTGAGCGCAAGGGGCTCATTGTTATGTAATAG
>JBGCEN010000460.1:0-6970 GCA_045106435.1 Rhodothermales bacterium | reverse complement strand
TAGCGAGGGGACGCCATTTTGAGTCAGATTTATCGTGCATTTGAGGCGAATAACTGGTCTATTTAACGAAAATGGACGGGAAATCTGGCCAAAAGGGCGTTTCCGCAGTAGGTTTTTTATTCTCGGACAGGCTCCTAGTGATGTATAAGCAGGCATAACAGGCGCGTCGAGTATGCCCGCTTTCCTGGGGGCAGGACCTCGCTTATGCTCGGTCTCCCACGCACAACATTCTCAATAAATTTTCACAGACCGCAGTGGAACATAAACCGCCGGTCAATCAGTGAGCATCTGGTGAGAATGAAGTGATGCAGCGAACGGTCACTGCACCCAATAAATGGCAACCGTCAGATCGAGTCTAAGCTAGAAAGCAACCATCGCCAAAAGCTGCCCTTCTGAGAGGTTGTTGAGCCTCCTTGCCGACCACCTTGTTCTCAACAGCGATATAACCATTAGTTTTTACATATAGAATAAAAAAACGGAAAACGGAAAACGGAAAACGGTTAGACTCTCTTCGGGATTTTATTGAAACCTATCACAATTTTTTCGCATACACTCCTCATTGATCCATTGGGTGGGAACAAAACGTGAACCGACGAAGAAGGCGGATGAACCATGACAACAGCGAAATCAGTGAGTCAATTCGTAACGTAATCGACTTGCATCAGGAATTGAACTCGCTGATGGCGCCTCATATTCTCGAAGATAACAAGATTAATTCTTCCGTCGCTATCATACTTGCAGGACCGCCATCACTATCGGCTGAAAGAAGATCTGATCGGCAAGGACAAGCGGAAATGCAAGCAGAAAGGGTATAATGAACACCCCGATGGGATTGCCCGAACCTTCCAAAATGCCCATATCAGACTTCTCCAGGTACTGACTTTTCTGATTGGACAACACTCCAGACTAGGATAGATCAGATGAACGTGACCGCATTACTTGACGGATTCTCCCTCTTGCCGATTTTCCTCGTAATGGTGTTCAGCATCATTCTCTCCATCGAATTCGGTTTTTACCTTGGCAAGCGGCAGCGTAAACGTGCACCTGATGGTGCAAAGATAGAGACGGGTGCAGTGGTTGCCGCTTCACTGGGGTTGCTGGCATTCATGTTGGCCTTTACCTTTGGCGCAGTCACGTCGAACTATAGTGAACGCAAGCAACTGCTGCTGGATGAAGTGAATGCCGTTGGCACGTTGTTCTTGCGTGCCGATCTGTTGCCTGCGTCTGAACGCGATAGAGTCAAGGGTATTCTCTCAAACTACGTCAATCTGCGAATTGATGGGGCACAAGCAATACAACGTGATGGGAATTTACAGGAGGGTGAATTCCAGCATAGGGTCAAACAGTTAATCACAAGGTCTGAGGAGATACAGGCTGAATTGTGGTCTATAGCTGTCGCCGCCGCTGATCAAAATCCAACGCCGATCAATGCGCTCTTTGTGCAGGCGCTAAATGAAGTCATTGATCTGCACGAGAAGAGGATCACTGTGGCCCTATTTCACCGCATGCCATCCATCTTCTGGATCACACTCTTCGGATTGACGATACTCGCGATGACGGTAAGCGGATACAACTCCGGAGTCAGTGGTGGCCGCCGTTCATTAACTGCCACTCTAGGAGTGACACTGGCATTTACCACAGTGCTGCTTCTCATTGTTGCACTGGAACGCCCCGGCCAGATCATTGTCAGCCAAGATGTATTGATTAAGCTGCAGCAAACTTTCAACAAAGCGATGCAATCGCAATGATGGCGGGATTGATCAACCCTAAATCAATAGAGCTTCATAGTCTGGAATTTGTCTGTGTTGATTTGCATGCTGAATTGCCCCATTTTTCCAAAGTATTTCCATCGAATAACTGAACCACCAGTGTTCAAAGGCTGTCCTCGGCGCCTATCTTGCTGACAGCGTTTATATTCACCTCAAGTAGCTGTTTTTAAAAATGCTGACATGTCTCAGAGCTCATCGGATAGCAAGGTTTTCAAATAAGAGCAGGGTGTGATGTCGGGTCAAAAGCCTCGGTCATCTGACGAGTTCCAGAATGATACCAACGAGTTCCAGTTTGCCGTCATCGGCGACAGGACCGGTGGCGCTAATTTGGAGGAAACGTTCAAGCTTATGGGTCACGATGAAAGCGAACGGCCCTGAGATTGGCAACATTGCACTGAAGGATGTTTTCGACCGCAAGGGACTTGATCCCTCGTTGTTAGAAGCCTATGATCGTATGGCTGAGGAAGTCGGTGAGCAAAAAGGCGTACAGAAGAAGTAGACCGACTTAGACTGAAAATTATCGATTTTTGAGGAATTTAATGATGAAGAAATATTCTCTGATTGTCATTGGCTTGTGCAGCGGCCTCCTATTTGCGAACGCGGAGGCCGGTGACAGTACTGCGAAGACAGCGGTTGGCAGCGCAGTTGGAGGTGCTGCAGGAGCGGCAATAGGAAAAAGTGTCGGCGGAAGCAGCGGCAAGGTCATCGGTGGTGCTCTGGGTGGTGCTACTGGAGCTGCTGTCACGACCAAGGGTAAAGGAAAGACCGGGGCCGTAGTAGGTGGCGCTGCAGGTGGCGCGGTTGGCGCCAAGGCTGGCGGGGCAGGCGGCGCAGCATTAGGTGCTGGCGCTGGTGGTGCGTTGGGACGCCAACTCGGCAAGTAGACTCAGTCGCGATTGTACCCAGTCACTACTCTACTCCATCGGATCTCCCGAGGTTAAGTGTTCAGGCGCGGAGCCATGGTGATGTTCGGCATGATAGACGCCGACGCTGAACTACTAATAGCATAAGAACGTAGACATTAGGATGCATCTAGTAGCCAACTGGATTATTGCTCAGTTTACTCATTTCTCTTTCATTTCGAGTGAGAATAAAAACCTTTTATCCAAATTCCTCAAATATCCAAGCAGTGTGCTTATTGCTCCCTTCCTTGCAATCGCGTCGCTGTGCCCCCAATTCGTGGAGGCACAGTCTGAAGAGCGTTTACACTCTGCCCTCGAGAGTGTGGCCCCGGACAAAACCTTCGAGGTCAGCGTTGGGGTTCAGGTAGAACAAATCGTCAGCGTCAATCAGAAGGCGGAGAATTTTGAGGTCGTAGGGAATATCCGCCTCCAATGGATCGATCCCAAGCTGGCCTTCGAACCTGGCGAGCTTGGCCGCCCCTTCCGGCTATACACCCGCGAAAAGTTCATCAAGTTCATCGAAGACAACAACATCTTTGCACCCATCTTTACGATCCATAACCAGCAGGGACGGCGTTTTACCCAGAACTCCGGGGTCATGGTCTTCAGTGACGGTCACGCGAGCTTCAGCGAACGTTTCACCGTACAACTACAGGCGCCGGAGTTCAACTTCGTTCAGTATCCATTCGATACCCAGAAATTCTTTGTTCACGTTCGGTCGGTCTTACCGAAGGAGTTCATGCGTTTCGTCCCCATGGAGGAGTTCAGCCGTCTGGGGGATCAACTTGGAGAGGAGGAGTGGATATTCGATGAAAGCTGGACGAACCTCACTGAGGTGGAAGGGATTAGCGGCAAGCCGACTACACAGTTCTCATTCGGCTTCGCAGGGCACCGGCACCTGAATTACTACATATTGAGAATTTTCGTGCCATTGGTCATCATCATACTGGTCTCCTGGTTGACATTTTTTCTGCAGGATTTCAGCAAGCGTATCGACATTGCCGGGGCGAACCTGCTCATTTTCGTCGCCTTCAATTTCACCATTTCCGGAGACCTGCCTCGCCTGGGCTACATGACCTTCATGGATGCCATAGTCCTGATCACTTTTATCTTCAGCAGCCTGGTGGTTATCACGAATGTGATCTTCAGACGCATGGAAGTATTCGGTAGGGAGAGACTGGCCAGGCGGATCGATTCGGTTACGATCTGGGCTTATCCTTTTACGTTGGCGGCGCTGGCGATGTTGTGCTGGTACTGGTTTGTCGTGAAAGAGCAACTGCCCTGAATTCTTTCGATCAGCAATTCACCCCTCTCACCGATTGTAGGAAAGACGTTTTTCACCGGCCGCAGTGGAGCTAAAACTGCCGGTCAGCTACAGGAAAATCTGACCCGAAAACAAGATGCTGAGACGGGCAGTTTGGTGCTCTAACCAGACGGCCGCATTTGATCACTTCTACTCAATAATATGAGCCTGCTTAGCGACCTATTCGCTGATCTCAAACATCATATCTCGGGCGCAAGACAAAGATTTTCGCCGTCATGGATGACTCGCAGCGTCGACGGCTCGACGTGATAGTTGCCCGCCCTGAATACTAGCGCCTTGCTGAGTTGTGGGTGTGGCTCCGCCATCTTTTTTGTTTGGAACACCCTCTTGAATACATGTTGAGACAGATCGCATCTCATTGAATTCAATGGAGAATAAAAACATCGGGAAATCATCGGATTTTCGTCAGGATATTTCTGTAGAAGCCTACTAGCATTACTCCTGCGCATGAAGCCTTCGATTTTCGGGCTTCATCCATATACAAACAATACAGGAGAATGAACCATGAAAACCCTACTTGCAGCAACCTTGATGCTTGCCACTACCGTCGCAACGGCAGACTGGGAGGATGTTTTCAAGAATCCCGACCTGAGCTCCAACTACCAGGGGCACACGACAGTTTCCACCTTATCTGTCGACCCGGTTGCGGAGGCCTTTGCTGGCAACAACGATCTGTTTGCAGGCGCGGAGGCTGGAGATGTGATCAAAGCTGACTCCGGGCCCAGCTCCCTGGATGATATTGGCCACCGGAACCCCGACCTCGACTGCGGATGCATCTGAGCAATGCGTCATCCTGGCCGAAGAGAGGGATTGTCATCCTGTCCGGTTGGAGCGGGGCAGCGCCTTAAGTCGGGATGGCGTAGCAGATTCAGAGTTGAGGCATTCACGTAGCACACTTTTCTGGAGAGAGAGATGAATACAAAATCTATCGTAACAATTATCGGCGTCGCCCTGATGGCTTCGGCAGCGGCATCCGCCGGCGACGCGCCCGAAAACGTGGTCATGCTGAACCCGGACGAGATGAAGTGGAAAGACAATCCACGTGTTCCCGGCCTGGGGGTTGCCAACATCATCGGCAGCGGCACAAAAGCAGGGCCCTTCGTCTACAAGGAGATCATCAGCGACGATGAGATCTTCTCCAGCCCTCTCTACATACTCGACCGGCGCGCCGCTGCTGGTGGTGTTCGAACAACCAGGCTGTGACAGCTGTGAACGCTTCCATGAAACTGTGCTAGGGGACATAGCCATTCGCCGCCTGATCAGGGAGTATGAAGCAGTGCAGCTTGACGCGTCAGATACCAAATTGCGGCTCATCACACCGCAGGGAAAGACTGTTACTCCCGCCCGGTGGTTCGAGCGGCTGGAACTCACTTACAGCCCCGCAATCGTCTTCTTTGACGAGAGCTGCGAGGAGGTTATGCGCCTGGACTCTGAAACCCGGCGTCTTCGCATGGAGGGATCGCTGCAGCTGGTGCTGGATCAACTTCAATCATTGAAAAAACAATTTCAAATAATCTTCATGGTCTTCAGTCGCTGTATCTTACAGCAGTATTCTTATCTTTCCAGACTCCGCCCCTGATGGCGGATCGGCAAGCCAGGTACTTCCCGAGGCATCCATTTGCAGACTGCGGTCAACTTGCCACCTGGAATCGAGCTCTCAAATCACCGCATAAAGTTGAGGCAGAACTCGATCAAACATCCCAACCTGAACCGAGAGGTGCGATATCATGTTGAACTCGCCGCGAAGACCCTCAAAGCTGAAAACGCTAATGGCCAGCATCACTTTAGTACTCTCATCCCAGGGATTACAGGCCGAGGGCCTTGAGGTTGGCATTGCAGCCTACCAGGAAGAGCAGTTTTCAAAGGCGCTTGAAATATTTCAACTCTACGCAACGAAAGGCGAGCCTACAGCACAGTACTATCTCAGCATACTATACCGATTAGGCCTGGGAATAGAGCAGGATGAGAACGCAGCCTTTCTATGGTGCAAACAAGCTGCTGAAGAGGGCATATTGGATGCCCAGTATCAGCTCGGCGTCATGTATCTGCAGGGAGAGGGGGTGGAAGAGGACGATGTGCTTGCTCTTGAGTGGCTCTGGCTGGCTGCTGATCAAGGACATCTCCAGGCAAAAGAGGTATTGCAGTTTGCGCTCGAAAATGATTTTACGACGGGATGCTAAACCAGATACTGCTGAAGTATAGTTGAGACGGTTATTGTCTCGATACGCTGTATCTGACCCCCTATGTCAGAAACCAGAGTGAGTAGATATTGCCACAAGCTGCTCTTCAGAGAGGTTGTTAAACAGTCTGCTACGGAGCACGATACGCCGAATAGCTGTTGAGAAAGATGGAACAGGAGGAATGGGCTGCGACCGGCTGCAGTGTACTCACTGACGTTGGTGAACCAATTACAAACAGCAATTAGTCGAGCGTGAACAATCGATAGAGTTGAATAGAAAATAGCTAAACATGGGATTTCGATGATAAATATTTCCCATTTCATATTACTCTAATATACTAATATACTATGCAGCATGAACAAAGAGCTAGCAGTTCCAACTCTTTATTCATTCATTTTCAATTAACTGAATATTCGAGAATCTATCATGAAAAATATTGTGAAGATCGCTGCATTAGCAGCAATGCTGGCTACCACAGCTGTATCTGCTGACTGGGATATGCCTTGGGATAGTGATAACGACAGCGACTGGAACAACGACTGGTCAAACGACTGGAACAACGACTGGAGAAACGACTGGTACAACCGTGGCTATGGACGTGGAGACGGATACGGTCGTGGCCGTGGCTCTGGTCGCGGCCGTGGCAGCTTCAGTTTCAATGCTGATATGGATGCCGATACCGATTGGGAAGGCGACGGCTATTCTGACTGGGAAGGAGACGGTTACAACCGTTGGGACAACCGTTGGGACAATCGTTGGGACAACCGCAACTATAATTATTGGCGCAACCGCTCC
>JBGCEN010000459.1:0-6743 GCA_045106435.1 Rhodothermales bacterium | reverse complement strand
ATTTCGGGAACTACGATCCAGTTGGATGATAGATTGTTGCCAAAGATATTTGACAAACACTTTTATTAGCTATACGTTTAAGGCATCATGTTTGCTGTGGAAAATGTACTGGTCTCGGATGAGTTACTCGACGCGCCTTTTGCATGTAACTTAGGTGCATGCAAGGGAGGATGTTGTGTTCAGGGAGACTCTGGTGCACCGCTGGAGCCTGAGGAGCGTAAAGAACTCGAAAAAGTACTCCCCCAGGTGCGAAAATATCTTAGCGCCGAGGCTATTGAGGTCATTGAGAATACTGGCGTCTGGGAGGAGATCGAACCCCAAAGATATGCAACCACTTGCGTCGAAAACGCTGAGTGTGTTTTTGTCACCTACGATGGCTCAATTGCCAAATGCGCAATTGAAAAAGCGTATTTCGAAGGAAGAGTTTCTTTTAGAAAACCAGTTTCGTGTCATCTTTATCCTGTCCGGGCAGAACGCTACGGGGATGTCGAGGCGCTGAACTACGAGAAAATCCCTCTTTGTAAACCAGGTATCAAGAACGGGGCCAGAAACGGCATTCAATTACAAAATTTTCTTCGCGATCCACTCGTACGGAAATACGGAGAAGCTTGGTACGAACAATTTCGTTTAGCTTGCGAAGAGCGCCGGCAGGCGCTAGGAATGCAGCCGAATACGCTGCCAGATGAATAAGAGAGACACCGATGCTAAATCTTCACCAGAAGCAATCGCTACAACAAAAGTTATCGCCGCAGCAGATACAATACATCAAGCTGCTGCAGCTACCTACGCTTGCCCTTGAGCAGCGTATCAAAGCGGAGCTTGAATCCAATCCGCTTCTAGAAGAAGGCCTCGAAGAAGAAGAGGCAAAAAACGAAGAGTCGGAAGAAACAGACGCAAAAGAAACCGCAGCTGAAGAAAACGCCGAGGCGACCGAAGCACCAGAAGAACCCAGCAAAGACGACGACTACGACTGGGAGGAGTTCATGAACTCATCTGATGATCTATACGGCTACAAAGCACAAGTGGATCATAGTGATGAGGAAGACGACCGCGAAATGCCCATGCCGGCCAAGTTATCCATGGCTGAGCACTTGAGCGATCAACTTTCATTCCTGGGCCTGGATGAAACTGAAGAACTCGTTGCAGAGCAAATCATTGGGTCAGTCGACGAAGACGGATATCTCCGCCGGCCACTGGAGTCGATCATCGACGACATCATGTTCAATCATGGCCTGATGCTCACAGAAGACGATGTTGAACGCATCCTACAACGGATCCAGCAACTCGATCCTGTTGGCATTGCCTCCCGTGATCTAAAAGAATGTTTACTGGTACAGCTCTACAGCTTGCCAAGCGACACACCTGGATATCAGCCGGCCATCAGGATGCTTGAAAAAGCATATAAAGCTTTTACCATGAAGCACTTTGATGCAATCATGAAAAAGCTTGATATCAAAGGCAACGAATTAAAATTGGCCTTCGATCTTATTCAACGCCTTAATCCAAAACCCGGAGAAGGCGAGTTTACTGCTGCACAAAACTACATTACACCAGACTTTACCGTTGTCTTTGATGATGGCGACTTCTACATCTCTTTAAACAACGGCAATACACCCCAGCTTCGCATTTCCCGACAGTACAGGCAGATGCTGCATAAAATCTCAGCCGACAAGAAACGAAGCAGAGAATCGAACAAGAGCGATATCGATACTGAGACTCGCCAGTTCCTTCGCGGCAAACTGGAGTCTGCGCGATGGTTTATCAACTCTATTAATCAGCGCCGGCAAACCATGATGAAAGTCATGCGTGCCATTGTTGAGATTCAGGAGGAATTTTTCAAATTTGGCGAAGGGTATCTCAAGCCAATGATCCTTAAAGATGTCGCTGAAAAAATCCTGATGGATATCTCCACAGTAAGCCGCGTTGTAAACGGCAAGTATGTTCAAACTGAATTTGGTGTTTACGAACTCAAATACTACTTCTCGGAAGGCCTGACAACAGACAGTGGCGAAGAGATCTCGAACAAAGAAGTAAAAGCCATTATTGAGAGCATTATTAGCAAGGAAGAGAAGCATAAGCCGCTTTCTGACCAGAAAATCGCCCAAATGCTCGAAGGCAAAGGCTTCAAAATAGCCCGAAGAACTGTCACGAAATATCGTGAGCAACTTGGAATTCCTGTTGCTCGCCTCAGGAAAGAGATTGTCCTCACTTAATCGGGTCTCTTTTCAAGCACCCCATATCCAAGGACTCTTTATCTAACAATATCTCCTGCAGGAGGAAGTGTACACCAGGTGTACATTTTCGCCACCTCTTACTTTCAACCATGTTTGGCACGTCTTTTTCTGTTAAAAATAAGTACCTCCAAACAGCCTCGAATCCTCTTTTTCTGTGATATATCGACAGAAGTGTTACAAAAAGACACAATTGGCCCGATAGTTGCTACACTTTCTTGATATATATAATAATTATGTGATTGATTAAGAGAGGTCTCTATTATGCACAGCGTGGGTTTACACATTTCTCCAAGAAAATCAGCTCTTCGTGTTCTTTTTTCTTTATATCTAACAGGAAAGATTGCTGAAACAATGTGGGAGCAGATGATGTCAATTTTTGACACATATGCTGCCAATGCCGGTGAACGGGAAGCCCTCGCATTATTTTTTACCGATGCATTCCGCGAATTGGGTCCTGAATCGACAAAAATTCCGAAAGAAGATGAAGTCCAGGAAATATTATCAGTAATGCGTTCAGCATGATCTGATTTGCGCAACCTTTTTCTCCCAAGGAGAAGGTTCCTGGTTGTATAGAGATTGGTACAACCAGGAATCTATTTAAGTCGGACACCGTAATGTCCGGCTTTTTTTATGCCCTCTGTTTTTACAAAAGAAGGCTGACACTACCGTAATCTACTTGCTCAAGTGAATGCAAGCCCCCCCTGCGCGTCTTGAGAGCCGGCGTCTGGGCGTCTCAAATCTTCAGGCATTTCAATATCCTCGGCATCAGCTATGAGCGGCAGTTCGTTTATATATGTTCGCTCAAACAAATCAACCTCACTACCTATCCAACCCACCTCCGCAGCGGACCGCGTAAACAGGCTAATCTGCTGAATCAAAAAGCCAACAAGGATAGCTGATATTCCGACATGCAGGGTTGCATTCAACACCTGTGTTATAATAAAAACAAAGGCTACGATCATAAACCATAGCAAGTAGACATAGCTCGCAGCACCATACTTAAAGGGCCACGAAAACCCGGCTGATAGTGCATTCCAAATGGTATCGTGCCTTACAACGATCGAAATTCGGGCATAGCGTTGAAACAGATCAATCATCGAGAGTACACTGATAACAAGTATGGGTGTAATGACGCCAATCGTCCAGAAAGCTCCGACAGAACCAATCCAGATATTCGAAAGGCCGGCGCCTATTACAACCGCAAGGCCGGCACCTATTATTTTCACAGGCAGAAAAACAATCCCAAGAATCAACCCTTTCGCGGTATAATACCCAACCCCACGCCAAAAGGGCCATATCGCGCCTTGATGCAGCGCGTAAATCACTCCCATACGAGATGCTGTTTTCCAAATCCAGTAAATCGGAATAACCAGTAATAACTGGATACCAACGCCCTGCAACACATCCGTCATTGCATCAATGATGTCTCGCCAAAGCACCAAATCGAACCCCTGAATCAGGTCAGCACCAAAACCACTGTAGCCCACATGCTCCACTACCGCATTGTATATCGGAATGGCCAGCAACAGAGCAATGGTAATATCAAATACATACAAAAGTACAACCAGCCCAATTCGCTCACGAATCAACCCTGCCCCTGCGGCCACACTACTGGTAAATAGTTCGCGTTTTGATAAATTCATGAGGGTAAATGGACAATTTGTATGTACTTCGACAGACCAGGTCAAGTCTCTAAAGACTGATCCAAAGCATTCCTAAAACAAGGCGCCGGCCACGTTAAACAACTGCTGCAGCCAAACCGTAAAGTTCATAAACTGGAGCCGGGCAAACTTCGTCTCAGGCTCTGTTCTCAGTCTATTGTTAAACTGATTGGTATCGAGCAAAACTTTATTCTCAGGATCCAGATGCACTTCTACAATAGATGCAGGACGCTCAAAGGTCATCATTTTCTCTTTCGATTCCCCATCCCACTCAACCGTTTCCACGACCCCATCATCAAAAAGTATATCGATTTCCTGCGGGAAAACGCCATCAGCCAATCGACTTAAGTGGACCTGATTCGTGATGATATCTCCATCTTCAGCCGGCACAACGGTTATGTCTTCAACCTTATAATCAACAACTGCCGTCCCGTAGATAAACTGGTCAAAAAACCAATCCAGTTGCTTACCAGATACGCGCTCTACAACATCGATAAAGTCGCGCGTTGTGGGATGGCGAAATCGCCACTCTCGATAATAGGTCTGCATCACCTCCTGCAACACTTCCCAGCCCAGGTAATTCTCCAGGGTTTTCATTACGGTTGCCGGCTTCGCATACGAGGCTTTACCATAATCGCTCCTGAACTCGTATTCCCACGACTTCTGAAAAATTGGCCCTCGCTCCGGTCGATTTGCAATGTATGACAGACGCTGTACGTCTCTGTCGTCTACCTTGAACCAGGGTGTATCCAATACGGAGCCCTTGCCATAGGCTTCGTCCATGATCCGCATTTCGATATACGAGTTGAGCCCTTCATCCAACCATGCCTCTTCCGCCTCATTACTCGCCAGCAATCCGTAGAAATACTGATGTCCAAACTCATGGATGGTAACAAGCTCCAGCGCACGAAGCCATCCCGGCATCTTATAAACCGTACCGCAGGTGATGAGTGTTGGATATTCCATGCCATTGCTACCGCCAATGCCATCCACAAGCGTAAGGGTCGTGTAAGGATATGGCCCAACCCATTTATCAAAATATGCGAGGCCTATCTTGGCGGCTTCAAAATGCCGCTCTGCCTGAGCAACGTGTTCAGGTTGTAACATGAGGCGCAGTTTTACATGCTCCCACTCGTCCTCGAATACCAGAAAATCCCCACTCGTCGTCCATGCAAAGTCGTGCACATCTTCAGCCTTATACGTCACCGTCCGCTTCCCATTGGCAATCGACTCGTCTATCATCACACCGGTTGCACCAACCTCGTAGGCTTCCGGCGTGGTAATGGTCACATCGTACGTACCAAAGTCGGCATAAAACTCACTGTTGCTGTGAAACTGGTGGGTGCTCCATTTTCCTGATGGTGCATCTGCCGGCAGGTAGCGCTGCCCGGGGATCTCATAAACACCAAGCTTGGGAAACCACTGCGCCACCATAAAGAACAGACTATCGTTGGTTTTTCGCTCCCAGCCTGTACGCGCAAAGATTTCAGGCATGCGCGAGGTAAAATCCACATCGAGCGTAATGGTCTCGCCCGGCCCAACAGGCGCCGGCAAAGGCACGGAGATAACTGTCCGATCTTCTTCATTGCCATCGTCGGGTTGTATAAAGGTAATGCGATCCGTTAAATCAACGGAGCCACCACCCGTCAATGGCGTGCTATCACTTAAGCCATTTGAAACGATTTGCATCCGCTCAATATCAATTCCACCCCATGGATCATTCCCTTCAGCAGTAAAACCGCGGTGACTTCCTCCACTCTCTTTCATGAAGGTACTTTGCTCATTGCGAAATGCATTCAAGTACAAATGGAATTGCAATTCTGAAACAGGCTGCGTGTCTGGATTTCGCCACGTAAGGCGCTGTTTCCCTTCAATTGTTCTTGCCTCAGGATCCAACTCCACATCCATCTGATAATTAACGAGACGGTTGCTTAAAGGCTCACTTGAGGTCGTTGCATTCTGTGCGAATGTACCTTTTGGCAAGGATAGTATAATGCAGCATATCATCAAGCAGAAGAGATATTGCCTACACTGGATTCCCATAATAACAGCGGATTGGTGAGATTACTCGGAATAGAAATTTATCGCTTCCCCTTTTGGTAACATACGGATTTAAGGGGTCAAGTTGCAGGTACTGACATTTAGATTTGCAGCGACGAACCACAGAGATGAAGTCAAGCTGGGCTTATTGATTGGAGAACAAAAAACCAGCCGGTAACTTGAAAGCAAAAACATCATCTTAAAAATCAACACATGAAAGCAGACCAGTTTCCAAAAACTGTTACCATTACAGAAGTGGGAATGCGCGACGGGTTTCAGTTTGAGGAAAAACCGATCCCGACGTCTTTAAAACTGGACGTACTCAACGGGTTGATTGACGCCGGCGTCAAACGCATTCAGGTTACTTCTTTTGTACACCCGAAATGGGTCCCCCAAATGGCTGATGCAGAAGAACTTGTCGCACTGCTACCCAAAAGGGCCGGTGTTGTTTATACAGGGCTGGCACTAAATACACGGGGCGTTGAACGTGCCGCCAAGGCAGGCATTACCCACGTAGACTTATCGATCTCAACGAACGACCTACACAGCCAGGACAACGCAAACATGTCGCGGGAGAAAGCGATCTCGCAAGCCCTGGATATGGTCAGCCTCGCGAACAGTTATGGCATGGAAGCACAGATGGGGTTTCAATGTGTGTTCGGATATACTGCTACAGGCGATACGCCTTTGGAATTAATCCTGGAAATGACAGCGCAGTTTGTATCACAAGGCATCTCCTCTCTGTCACTGGCTGATTCTACTGGCATGGCCAATCCGTTGTTGATCAAAGAAACAGTAACAGCGGTTG
>JBGCEN010000458.1:0-27893 GCA_045106435.1 Rhodothermales bacterium | reverse complement strand
GTTCGATGCAGCGCATCGGGCGCAAAAAGGAACGCAGATATGGGCAAAAAGGACGCGAAATGCATTTTACAAGTTAATTGTCCACACACCCTAGTACTCTGTCAGCAAAAAAAATGATTTATTGATTTTCATGGGTACAAGGGGTACGACATGTTCGAAGGGTACGAAATATTCCTTGATCCTGTTTGATCGTACTTATCGAACCCTTTGTACTTCTCGTACTGCGAATCACCTATACTTAATATATTCGCTTACAGAGTACTAGGTAAGTGGGTTATTTACAAGGTCTGGCATGTCAGCGGATCGATACTTGCTTGTTCAGAATTGTTACATGTTTTGCCTTTTGCTTTTTTTACTAATTGCGTATTAATAAATAGGGCATTGTTGATAATGTAAATGCCTGAATAGCCTGTGAAAATGAGAAGTTCTTTAAACTCTCTCCAAAGGCCATTTTCAGCGTCATCCTTCGCGGGCTTGGAATGACAATCTATTGGGCATGAAATTGTCAAAGCACTATAGCACTTAGACCTTTCGCGTGAATCGAGTATTCATCATATCTATCGTATTGGTACTGGCTCTGGTCATTTCTGGCTTTGAGCAACCATCAGACCTGCATCAGGCTGACGCACAGTTACAAAACCTGTTCAATGGTGATATCACTGCCAATCTTGATAAAGCTGCCGCATTGTATGTGGACATTATAGCAGGGTTAGACACTGACTTGGAAGCCGGAGATGAAGTCATACTCAACCGGCATCTAGCACAACTCTCGTTGATTCTGCCGGCTGGCATGAAGGCTCAAATCAGCCATAAAGATTCTTCCAGTCATGCTTTGCTCTTTAGCGAGGGATCAGGCGAAGACATTCTTAGATGGTGGAGAAGCCAGGATGTATTGCCGGCTTCTCGCGTGAACGAACGGATGTATGAGCACCTTGCCCGCATAGCTTATGCACAGCAACGCTTCTTCTACATGGACCGGGTGAGCAAGCTGGATGATCGGGGAGAAGTGTACGTTAAGCTCGGTGAGCCCGAAATAAGACAGGAGATAAAGTATAATGGGAGCAAGCTTGTAGATGAACTATTCCGGCCCGGTGTGTCGCTAACCCCATCTGATTTTTCGCGAAATGAAGTCTGGCAGTATGGACACGTAAACAGATCTACTTACTATATTTTTGTAGAGCGTAACAAGTTTTTCCAGATCTCAGGAGTTGAGCATCTGGTGCCGGCGCAGCTTCGTATGGGCTATTCTGCGTCCCGTCGTGGTGTTTTCAAAAGTTCGATGATGATCGCGTTACTGCGTTCTATCTTTCGGCAGTTGGAGCCGATACATCCTGATTTTGCTATGCGCTACCTTGAGGTAGACGAGTACGCCCGGCGTTTGGAAGAGGAGGCCATCGATAGTTTTGTAGGCGATGAAACAGCGAGTCGAAGTACTGGACAAAATGCTGAACTTAATGTTGGAAGCTCCTCAACAGATTTGCGGCGCGGGGCGATCAGGACAAGTCAGCTTGCCAATGGCTCAACATTAAAGCCCAATGATTTTGTGCAGCAAATGATGTTCAGGTCTCAGTCGGAAGACTTGATTTCTGATGGGCTGCGCCGGCGAAATACACCCGATCAATATTCCGAAGTGCTGGATGAAAAAGAAAAACTGGAAGTGATTCCTCGCGTGCTCAGGTATCTGGATGCTGATCGCACAACGCGCACCGAAATCCACTGGAGCCCGGTTGCCGGCAGCCTGACGCCGTCCCGCGTGCCTGATAGTAATTTGCGCGACTACATTATTCGTGTCACCGCTGTACAGCAGTTTGCAGACTTTAACGATCGGGTGGTAAATCAGAATCACTACATGCTAAAAGATGTGGGCGTTTCTAAAGACTTGACCATTCCTGTCCAGAAAATGGTGGTCTCCGGGGATACAAACATGTATCATCTCGCATTACAATGGGATCAACATGCTGTGATATCGGCGGCCAATATGGACAACAAAGCCCTCCTGGGGCCACAGTTAAAAGTATCCACGCATCGAATGGACTCAATGCAAGCGCTTGTATCGGATCCAGCTGTATTGGAAATGAGCGATATCAAGCCCATTATGATCATCGACGAAGAACTGATTCCGGATGTTGAAAGCGCAGCCGAGGCGCCGGCGTACCCTTTCGAAACCATCCGTCAGGATCAGCTCTTTGCCATTTATTTTGAAGTCTACAACCTCACCTTTGGCACAGACGACCTCACCAGTTACGAAGTTAATTTCGAGGTTGTCAGAAAGAAAGACGGCTTCAGGCTTTTCTCCGGCCGCAATGACAAGACCAACTCAAGGGCAGATTATTCTGGCGTTGATCGTACCGCCCGTGATATGATATTGCTCGATCTGGAAGCGTATGAAGATAACGGATCCCTCGAGTTACGCGTAGACATCAAAGACAAAACCAGCGGCCAGCAAGTCTATAGAACGCTGAGTTTTGAAGTTATTTAGGGGGATTCCTGTAGGTGGGTGGTCATTTCTAATTTGAGAAATTGATCGTTTCACCATCCAGGTCAAAGCACAAGTTGGCGCGCTTCAAGCCGAAGATCCGGCCATCTTTTGCTTCGTAATTGGCGTATAGTTTACCGTTCTCGCGCCATGCCCTTTGCAAACCGGCTTCTTTACCCTGTTCAAGATTGAGTTCTTTAAACAACGCGCCGCTTTGATACCATTGCCGCAGTACACCATGAGGAACGCCGTTGATGTAATTTGAGGCGGATCTTAACGTTCCATCTTTCCACCAGTGCTTTACACTGCCATGCCGGCGATTTTGTATATAGATTCCCTTAAAGCTCAGTGTTCCGTCGGGATACCATCGCTCAGTTAGCCCGGCTCGTTTTCCTTCCTGGTATGCCGTCTTTTCCGCCATGTAGCCATTGCTATAATATTTGACCGCATAGCCGGAGAACAAGTCATTCCCATAAGACACAGTGCCTTTATTTGCATTGAGCCTGAGACTGTCGCGATGAACCTCAGCCATCAGTCTTTTTGGGGCCTCCGTAACATTCAGTGCAGTGTCGCCTGTGGTTGCCTGGTATTGATCGACACCAGCTGTCAAGATGGCTACGAGGGCGCATCCGATAACAAATGCACCAACGTAGCCCATATGTTTAATTGATCGCATTTGCTGAGCCTTGATAGTCGCCAGGAAATAAGATGTAGTATTGATTCAGGTAGAGCTCGTTTTCGATGTGGTAGTGGTACTCTGTCTCATCGTTGTATTTCGTTGTGCTTGTATGGCCACCTGATGCATCAAGACCTGTAGGGTAGGTGCCTGTCGAAGTGCATTTCCTGCCATACAGAAAGAACCCATCAGCCATGACACCAATCAGATTGTCATCGTCTTCTGACCAGGCGACCGGCTCCAGATGATAATGGTAGCTCTGCGGACCGGTATGTGCACCGTTATAGTCAAGCGAAGGCGCTGCATTATCAAGGGGGACGTTGGGGCCTTCTTGATCATTATAAATCATGGATCCACTTACGGCGATTCCAATAGCGCCCAGGCCAGTAGCAGAGCTGTTTGTTGCTAATGCAGGACTCGCTGGAATGGTTAGGGCATACGAACCGTTAAAGTCGTCGATATTGCCGGGTGCCATAGATTCAAAAGACGTAACTGCCGGCTCGGAAAATAACGGGTGATTGCTCGCAGCAGCGGCTGTTACCAACATATTTCCCATTGGGTCTATTGCTGATCTTTCTGTGGTGTTAGACCAATAAGGAGATGTGTGATTCGGGAGTCCATTGCTTTCGATCAGTACCTGATCTCCATCGAGCATGATGGTGACGTTTGTTTCATCAAAAGCGCTAAAGGCTTCAGCCAGTTCGGGCGTGAGATTTTCGTCATCCATCTCATCGCTGTTGCTGCCAGAATCACAGGCTATGAGCGTGAGTAATGCTATAATCAAAATCTGACTGTATTTGAATAAAGTAGAGGATTTCATGGGTTTGTAGGTTTTGTACGGTAATCTTGTCAGTTTGCAATAATGATAAAAGGCCTCTGTTATCCGACCTGGATGTACTCCGGCAAAGGACTTTGAAATGCCTTTATCATTGTCTTGCGTTTAACCTACAGTCCTGATGTTTAGAACTTATTAAGATGTGATGTGAATGCTGTTTAGCCCCTCGTGAGTGGTTTTAGGGCAAAAGAAATGGAAGTAGAAATCGAGGGTGGAATTTGTTATAACTTGTTTCGGGTTTGACGATCAGCGTTTGAAAAAATAGAAAACCAACCCGTAGACAGGCTCTTAGAAAATTGCCGTTTCACGAAGTGCTGTGAGGGCAGCATCGGTTTCGATCCAGTAAATATCTTTGTTGCTCGTGTAAAAGAAATAGCGTCCGTCCTTGGTAACAAACGGGCAGAGCTCATGCCCCGCTGTATTGATCAGCGCACCCATGTTTTGGGCTTTGGACCACACATTGTTTTCGTTTCTGAAACTGACGTAGAGATCGCCTTCACCCAGGCCTTCGCGCCGGCCAGCGCTGAAAATAATGTAGGACTCATCGTAGGCTATAAATGCGTCGGCTTCGTAGCCTGGCGAGTTAATCGCTTTGCTCAGGGCAACAGGTGGGGCATATGAATTCCCCGAAGGCACGGCACGGTAAATGTCAAAATTACGGGATCTGCCTTCTTCAGCATGCACGTTGGATGCAAAGTAAAGGATGCCCTTATTGGTAAAAGATATGTAATACTCCTCCATTGGTGAATTGACAGGGGCGCCTGCATTAATAGGGGCAGACCAGGCATGTCCCTGTTTTTCGATATACCATATATCTATATCTTTTGGTGGGCCTTCATCTTGTAGTGGCTGATTTGAGATGAAATACAATTTCGTTTCGTCTGGAGAAAGGAAAGGATCATTATATCCGTATGTATCACTTTGCAATAATATTGCCGGCTCTCGCCATCTACCTTCCTCTAACCTCGTATACCTGATTTCTGCCCGTCCGCCGACATCTACACCATAGAAGAATTCGTTGCCATCCGCTGTGAAAACAGACCCGAACTCATATTCATCATTTTTGGAAATCAATCCCGCAGCAAATTTCTTTGGTGTATTACCCGGTGGAGCCTGGTCAAGATAAGGAGTGGCCTGCGATTGTTGACCCGATGCTGTGAACACAGGTAGCAAAGCCATCATGAGCCCATAAATCAGCGGGCAGTTTGGAAAGTGAAAAAATCTGAAGGTTGTCATTTATCGAATACCTACCTGGCCCTTAACATCTTCCAAAAGTTTTTCCGGATCAAACCCATAGCCCTCTTTAAAAACCATCACTACTTGTTCGATTGTACCTGGGGTTGCTTCAAGATCGCCTTGCAAGATAACAAGGTCGGCTCTCTTTCCAACTTCTATGGTGCCGATATCCTCTTTTCCAAGAAGACGAGCGCCATTTGATGTCATGACCTGAATGGCTTCTTCGGTGCTAAAACCTGCTTCATGCAGCAGCAAGAAGTTTCTCTGATCTCCAAATCCCGGCAAGTTATGTAGCCCGGGGTCAAGTCCTACTGTCAGTAAGCCTCCTTTTCGGAAAAAAGCGAGGTTGTACGCCATGGATTTTTCGAGCCAGACGGGTTTGAAATACCATGATGCCCCTCTTGCTTGCATGCGTTCTTGCCGTTCATTGTATATGTTGACTGAACGAGGGGACATGGCTTGTAACGTGCGTTCATCAGCGATGGCTCTGTCTGGTACCTGGGCTTCAAAAATGGCCGGCGTCGACGACAGACCGACATTGTGATCAATCAAGATCTGCTGTACGCTATCAACCTCCGGACTATCAATTCTTAAAGCATCTCTGAAGTCTCGGCTACCAGAGCAAAGGCCGGCTTCTTTGTCTTCAGCATGATCAAAACTGTGGATGAAGCCGTGTTCAATAGCGTCTATGCCCATTTGAGCTGCTTCCACATAGGTTACTGAACAAAGGTGTCCTGTGACTTTGGCTCCGTAGGCATGAGCTATTCGAATGACATCTGCCAAATGGTCCGGTTTTATGTGACGGTATACTTTAAACCAGCGGACTCCCTGGCTTGTCCAATGTTTGATCACATCATCTATGTGCGAGCTGTCTCGTGGAGTAATCATCACATTACTTCCCTCGGAGCCGTTAAAATAAGGACCGGTGTGAAAGATATCTGGCCCCGGGAGTAGGCCTCCGTGAATAGAATCTGCCATACTTTTTTCCCTGGCAGGCGATGCAGAGCCAGTTGTTTGAATTGTTGTGACACCACTGGCCAGATACAAGCGGGAGGCTGTAAACCCCATAAAATGGATACCCGGCATGTGTAAATGGTTGTGCGTTCCAATAATGCCGGGAATGACTGTATGAGACTGCAGATCTAGTGTGCGTGCTGTATCGGGAATAGCGAAAGAGCCGGCAGGACCAGTCGCTTTGATGTATCCATTTTCAATAAGAATAGATTGATTGTCTTTTGCCGGCTGTCCGGTCCCGTCAATGATTTTGACATTCAATATGGCAACCAATGCAGCGTCTACGTTGAGATATTGGTTTACCGCATTCGTATAGGCTGTACGCGGAGGCGGTTGGAATGCTTTTGCTGAAGAGTGGGTAGCGGATGAGTGTGTATCGTTGGCAATACATCCCCCCATGCACAATGCCAGGAGCATAACAATAAAAACATCCCTTTTTGTCATAGAGATTGAATACCCCTTTAAACTGAGCTCGACTTTGTCCAATAAGAAAATGTCAAAGCGTCTTTTTAGCGCCACCAAGGTCTTTTTCGATTATTTATACGTCTCGGGTTTACCAAGCAGACATGGATAACTTAAACGGCGAAGACTCAAAAGGTATGTCTAACATCGATATAGCGCTTAAAAACCCTTCAAAATTGGACATTCCTTGATCGGTGTTCGATATTCGAGACTTTGTCCAAAAGGACAAAGTCGAGCTTAGAAAGTAGTAGAAATTGACTTGAGCCGGTGATAGGTTGCAGAATCAAAGCGAGGTGCTTGTTTTTGCCAATTACCCTTGAAGAGATAAAAAAGTAAGTATGATTGCCAAAAAATGTAAAACATGTAGTCATGTAGTCTAAATGTAGTGTATTTGTAAAGTAGATGTAAAACTGGTGTATGTGTTGCAACACATGATAGCCGGTTCCGTTTGATAGCAATCAATACAACAGGCTAAATGGGCACGAAAAGCCTTCCATCAATGAAGCACGCTGAAAATACATATCTTACCTTTAGACCCAAACGCCGCTGCCTGGTGCGTTTATGGTTATGGCTTCTAACGCCTCTTGAACAGAAAGCCGTCTAATTATCTCTTAGCATGATTTTTTGATCATGCCCGTCTCGCGCTATCAAATTTATCCCTGGCGCATTCCCTTTATACAAAGTTGTTTCATACTGGAATAACTATATCATGCAGATGAACCTGCATGGATCATTGGGGTAAGTGCGTCAAAATTTCCTCTAAACAACAAAACCATGCGGTTTATTAACATATATACGGGCCTCTCCAGAGGCGTTTCTCCAATCAACAAACTAAATCACTTTTTCTCTGCAAGAAGGCAAAGACAAAAGCCAATGCCTGCTTATGTGAGAAGAAGTATGCCTACAACTAAAACAAAAACAACTTTAGGAATGAAACCGATACTTACCACCCTCACCTGTTTTTTACTGATTGCCATGTTTACAACACCAGTATTAGCACAGAGTGCAAAAGCATTGACAAAAGACGCTCAGGCAGCTATTACGCCAGCAAAAGCGTTGGAACTGCTTAAAGACGGTAACAAGCGATTTGTGAATGGAAATATGATGAAGCGCAACCTGATGGAGCAGGTTGCACAGACAGCCGGCGGCCAGTATCCTTATGCCGTTGTACTGGGATGCATTGATTCGCGTGTACCACCTGAACTGATTTTTGATCAAGGTATTGGTGACATGTTTACGCCGAGAATTGCTGGTAATTTTGTGAATACAGATATCCTGGGTAGCATGGAGTTTGCAACCAAGGTAGCTGGCTCAAAAATCATCGTGGTTCTGGGGCATAGCTCCTGTGGCGCAGTAAAAGGCGCTTGTGACCATGTTGAGCTTGGAAATCTTACACCGATGCTGGCTAACCTGATGCCGGCGGTATATGGTGTGCAAGAAGTGATTGGAGAGCGTAATTCTGCTAACAGCAAGTTTGTATCAGATGTCGCTCACAAGAATGTTCATATGACTGTTCAGAATATCCTGGATCGTAGTCCTGTAATGAAGGAACTCGTTGACAGTGGCGAACTCATGGTAGTAGGTGCTATGCATGATGTGAAGACTGGCAAAGTTACGTTCATGGATTAAATGGAAGCAGGCTCCCCATATTGGGCCAAAGGGGGGCCTGCTACTTTTTTCTAGGAACATATTGCTCCACATCACAGGGCGTGTTATAAATCATGAAATCTGATTATACACGTCCTGTTTTTTTATAGACATTTTTTTGCCAGAGTTCTTCTGTAGCAAAATGGGCGCATAATGTATCTGAATCAACCGCTTAACGAGTCAATCCATAATTGTAAGTACAAATGAGTATTCTATATTCCGGAAAAATGAAGCCTTCTTTTTTATATGTACTGGGTGCGTTGTGCATTTTTGCACATGCCTTGAGCTTCTCATCCTATGGGCAGGAAAAGAATAAGCCGACCATTGACATGTGGGGCGTGTTTCAGCCACGATTATCTTACGGGGCTTCTGACGATACAACTGCAAACGTTAACAGAGCCGGCTTTGGTATAAAAAGAGCGCGGTTGCGTGTTGAGGTTGGTCTTAATAATAAGATCGGTGTCCGTTATGATAGCGATTTTGCCAGCGGCGTATTTCAGACAGTCGACTTGTTTGCCTTTTATAGAGTGTCTCCTAACGTACAGTTACGCGTTGGTATTATGCCAAGCGCGCAGCCACGAGCGCATATTTTTACGCCCATACCTTTGATTGATGGTTTTGACAGGGCTGCTATTGCTGAGCAATGGGGTGCTGCAACACTCGGCGGAGGCGGTCGGGATTTTGGGATGGATGTGCAATATCAAACGGATGAATGGACACTCGTTGGGTTTCTGCATAATGGAGACGGAAGCTTCAGCAAGACACGGGGGAATTTCTCACAGACCATTAGTAGCGAATCCGCGACCAACGGTGTTGATCAAACATCTCTGGCTACCAGTTTTTATGCGGCCCATCGCGTACCCGGCATAAAAGGTGTTGAGGTCGGTGGATATTTAAGCTTTAATCCCACGAAGAATGCCAACACGGTAGTAGAAGGCTTTGGCGGTCGAAAGTATTTTAGCTATGCTACGCATGCATACTATGGTGCTGAGCCCGGTAGCCAGCCCTTCCGACTGAAGTTCGATCTGATAGGGATCAATTATGAAGGAGCCGGCGACCAGAAAAGGCTGGGTATGAGTTTTCTGGGGGCTGTGTCAGCCAATGAATACCTGGAATTCTTTGGTAGATACGAGAACATTAAAAAAGACGTCAATTTTGATGCAGACAACTTCTGGAGTGCCGGGGTAACCTTTAGTCTCAGTAAATTCAAAGGCGGACCATTTAGCACACAGCGGGCAACGCTCGGATATAGCATGCTCGATACGCCGGAAGGTGCCCAGGAGCATTTGGTTGTGCTTCAGTGGCTGTTTATTCTATAGTGCCTGGCAATCTTTTGAATTTCCAACATCGAACAAGGGGTGTCCAATTTTGAAGGTTTTTTAGCTTTCGCGATTGGGCATCCCTTGTTTGGTATGGAAGATTTTTCGAAAAGAAATGTGTTATTATAACTCTGGCGAGGCAGTCTATTATTTGCGGCGGATCCAACATGTTGCCACATAGGCATTGTAGCTTTGTTAAGCCTTCATTACATTAAACAGCCCGGATTCTGTTTTTTTAAAATAAACAGTACGTATTGGGGTTTTTGTTAAACAGTCTTGCATCACTTCCTGAAAAGATGCAGTAGTCTGAATCCTCAGATAAGATTGCCACATAGCGCCTAACTGTTGTTCTAATCTGGCGCTAGTAATTCCAGCTATTCTGTTATCCTAATCTAACCATTATGGCTACATTTAATCTTAACGTCAATGGAAATACCCTCCAGGTTGATGTTTTGCCAGACACCCCCATCTTGTGGGTTTTACGAGATCATCTGAATCTCGTCGGTACAAAGTTTGGCTGCGGCATCGCTCAATGTGGTGCGTGTACCGTTCATCTGAATGGAGTTGCGGTGCGTTCATGCTCCGTACCTGTTTCCAGCGTTGGTGATCAAAAAGTTACAACGATCGAAGGGCTTTCCAAGGATGGTGATCATCCCTTACAGGAAGCCTGGGTTGAGCATGATGTGCCGCAGTGTGGTTACTGCCAGGCCGGCCAGATCATGAATGCCGCCGCTTTCCTTGCCGAAAATCCATCTCCTTCGGATCAAGAAATCGAGAACGCAATGAACGGCAATATTTGTCGTTGCGGTACATACATCCGTATCCGCGCAGCCATCAAAGATGCTGCTGGTAAAATGGGTTAATCAGATTTATAATTAAGGTTGTTACCGTGGCTATAATAAAAACGAAAGTAAATAGAAGGTCTTTCCTCAAGGCATCTGCTGTTGCCGGTGGGGGAATGATGCTGGGCTTTAATTGGGCATGTATGCCCGGACCCCAGGTCAAAGGGACGCCCGATGCGTGGTATAATGTCAACGCCTTCCTGAAAATTGGCGACAATGGGTTGGTGACAATTATGTCTCCCAATCCGGAAATTGGCCAGAATGTTAAAACAGCCATGCCTATGATTGTGGCTGAAGAACTGGATGTAGATTGGAACGATGTTATTGTAGAACAGGCGGGACTTGATACCGATAACTTCAGCCGGCAATTGGCTGGTGGGAGTCAGTCAATTCGCCAGGGATGGAAAGGATTACGGATGGCTGGCGCTACGGCACGCAGAATGCTTATTGAAGCAGCTGCACAGCAATTGGAAGTCCCTGTGGCCGAATTGTCGACAGAACTGGGCATCATTACGCACAGCAAAAGTGGTAAAAGCATCGGATATGGTGAAGTAGCGTCTGCTGCTGCTGCGATAGCGGTGCCGGAAGAGGTCGAGTTAAAGGATTCCAAAGACTTTAAAATCATAGGTACCAGCAGAAAGAATGTTGATGCACCGAAAATTGTAACGGGAAAGCCGCTGTTTGGTATCGATTTCCAGCGCGAAGGTATGTTGATCGCTATGATCGAGCACGCGCCGGCTTTTGGTATGAAAATGAAATCGCTGGATGCGAGCGAAGCCAAAGCCATGCAGGGTATCCGGGATGTGTTTACCATTAATGCAGCTCCCGAAGGATTTGATCGCCAGTGGTCTGATGTGAACGCTTTTCCTGAAAAGGTTGTCGTTTTGGGCAACTCCACATGGGAAGTGATGAAGGCTAAAAAGGCCTTGAAAATTGAATGGGAAGCCGACGGCAAGCTAGAGAATACCGAGGATCATGAACAAGGTCTGGCTAAATTGCTGAGTTCAGGCCGTACCGAGCCGGCGCGTAGAGATGGTAACCCCGAAGCTGCGTTCCGTAATGCTGCGAATGTTGTTGAGAAGACGTACAGTGCGCCGTTTCTGGCTCATAATACAATGGAGCCGATGAACTTCTTTGCGCATGTGACGGATGATCATGCGGAACTGCATGGCCCGATCCAGACGCCGGAGTTCTTGAGGAAATCTGTTGCCAGTGTCTTGAGTATGCCCGAAGAGAAAATCTCTATTGGAATGACGCGCATGGGCGGCGGCTTTGGGCGGCGGTTGTATGGAAACTTTGGTGTAGAGGCCGCGCTGATTTCCAAGCAGGCACAGGCACCCATCAAACTGGTTTATACCCGTGAAGATGACATGACGCAGGGTACGTATCGCCCTGCATATCAGGTGACTTATCGTGCAGCATTGGATGCCGACAATAACGTGACGGCCTTCCATATCCGTGGCGCAGGTGTACACGGTAGTCCTCTATTCCCCAATCGTTTTCCTGCCGGCACAGTCGATAACTACCTGGTAGAGAATTTTACGCTGGAGTCGAATGTGTCTACGGGTGCTTGGCGTGCACCGCGATCTAACTTTATCGCCGGCGCCGAGCAAATGTTTTTGGATGAAGTTGCTGAAGCGGCCGGTAAAGATCCAATTGATTTCCGTCTTGCGCTTTTTGATCGTGCAATGAATGACCCGGTTGGGGAGCAGAATGATTATGATGCGTCTCGCTACGCCGGTGTATTACGCTTGATCAAAGAAAAAGCCAATTGGGATACAGAAACACCGGGTGTTTATCGGGGTGTTTCTGCCTATTTCTGCCACAACTCTTATGTAGCGCAAATTGCTGATGTGGTGGTTGAAGACAATATGCCAAAGGTCAAGAAGGTTTGGTGTTCGGTAGATTGCGGAATTGTGATTAATCCCGGAAGCGCCTTAAACCAGATTGAAGGGGGGATTGTGGATGGAATTGGTCATGCGATGTACAGCGCTATGTCATTCAAAAATGGACAGCCTGAACAAAGCAATTTTAATAATTACAAACTCATCCGTAATCCGCAGGCACCCAAAGAAATTGAGACCTTCTTTGTCGATAATGGCATTGATCCTACTGGATTAGGTGAGCCATCGCTGCCTCCTGTGCCAGCTGCAATTGCCAATGCGCTTGCAAAAGCGACTGGCAAGCGTCTCTATAAACAGCCTTTCTTTGATCAACGAGAGGTGTTTGAAGTGCCCGACGCGGTTGGGTAACAGTAATTCTGGCACAATTCTGGAATTAGAGCGCTACATGTTGAAAGATGTGTAGCGCTCTTTTTGTACAGGAAAAATGCAGATTTTGCTTAACGATTCGAGAAGTATTGCGATACTCCGATAGTACCGGGTTCTGTTTTTAGACAGACTTTTCAGGTTGAATGTCCACACGCCCCAGGTCCTCTGTAATAATTTACTCCCTTCATATCTAAACCAGCAGACGCGATGATATTCTATGACAAGGTTGATGCTTTTTTGAATGAAGCTGTATCTGAAGGCATACCGCGCTGGAATGTGGCTCCACCTGTGTATCGATTTTTCTGGTGGATTGGTATTGAAATACCCCCGCCATCCTTTTTGTCTCGGCAATTTGTAGTTGCTCTTGAGGGGCTCTTTTTTAGTCTCGTCTTTTTCTTGTTTTTCTTCCAGTTCTTTTTACTGATAGAAGCAGCGGTTTGTGCACTTGGTACAGGCATTATGTACAGCCTGGTTGCCGGCATTCAACACTTTGATATGTCGTGTCAACTCGGTGAATTACCTTCCTGGGAGCGATACCTCCCCGGATTAGATGTGCTGGGAGACTAAGTGGCGTCACGGATTCGCTGTCGCTTTATCCGTGACGCGTTTCGGGTTCAGTGTTCAATGTTTAGGGTTCTTTTATGTATAAACGTAAATCTGTTTCTTACAACAAGAATTGGTTTTGCAAGTATTTGTTTTAAAAGGACTTGTGCATCTTTGTCGTCCAAGCTAATTTGGTCTCATTCCCTAAACCCTAAACCCTAAACCCTAAACCCTAAACCCTAAACCCTAAACCCTAAACCCTAAACCCTAAACCCTAAACCCTAAACCCTAAACCCTAAACCCTAAACCGTTGCCCTATCTGCTTTTCGTGAAGGAGGCGCCAGTAGCTGTCTTGTTTTGGCCCAGCAGGAGTTGCATGGATGTATAGACGAGGTCGCCCATGGTCAGGCATTTTCTGAAAGCGTCTTCGTTGTAATGGTGGAATAATTGCTCTCTCAGCCGCCGTACATGATCTTCCTGTGAGATAAGATCTTCCCGCATCACTTCCATGAGCGCTTCATAGCGTCCGTGAGATACACGCAGTCTTTTTGCAATCAGTGCGCGTTCCTCTTTCTGATATTGGATTACATTGTCGAAGGCCAGGTGGTCAAGACTGGCCTGCATCAGGGCGGTATTCTGGTGGAAATACTCCGGCAAATAGACTTGCTTACGCCAATGATGACTCTGCTGATCAAAATCAATGGGGCGCATACGATAATGCCACTTCTCAAAGTCGCGCCTGATATCAACCACAAAGTTGCCCGAGTGCATATCTCCGAGTAACCGCACAAAGCAGCGTTCATTAAACTTTACAAACTCTTTAGCCAGCCTTACAAGATCAAACCGGCCACTGGGCAGATGCTCCCGCATGAAGGTGTCGGCAGGAATACCGATGACGTGCTCTTCAATGATGGTGGCGCCATTAATCAGATAATGAATACGGCTTGGTGAGAGAATATGCTCTAGTTCAAGGCCGTAAATACGATTTGCGTCAACACGTTTTACATAAAAATAATCGAAGTTTTCATTGAGACCGTTTACAATGCGAATTCTGTAGGGGAGCGTGTTTGCAAATAAGCAGAGGTCAATGCGGTCGATATAGAGGTGCTCAACAGCAGAGAGATCTCCATCTGCTTTCAGCATTGCATATGCTTCCCGCAAGTTATTGTGGATTTCTAGTTGCTCGGAAGGCGAGTAAAAAACAGTAACCCACAGGGTATCCTCACCTTGTTCGTTGTAAAGCGGTATGGAGTTGGTGTGCCGGCTCAGGTCTTCATACCTGATATCGAGGGGTCTTAGCCGGCCATATCTGTCTAAATACGTGCGAAAGAAGTCGCTGATAGCGTATTCTTCTTTCTTTCTGCTAATGAGATTTCTCATGGTTTGCAGTGGTTCCATTATGCTGTACGCATCTGGGGTTTGCCTGCATTTCTGCTATTGTTTGCCTGTAGAATAGCTCATACTCCGGAATTATGTGTTCATTGGCAAATTGTTCTACGGCTCGTTTTCGGGCTGCTTTGCCCATCTTTTGCTGCAGCGCATCGTTGGTGATGATTTGTTTGGTTCTTTCTGCAAAGGCGTTTATATCTCCTTCTTTGCAAAGGAAACCCGTTTCGCCATCTACAACAAGTTCGGGGAGGCCACCAATATCACTTGCAACAACGGGGACCTCGCATGCCATCGCTTCGAGTGCTGCAAGACCAAACGTTTCGGAGCCACTGGGAATGATGAAAACGTCTGCAATAGAGAGAATTTCTTCAACAGCCTCTTGTTTTCCCATGAACCGGATCTCATTGTAAATGCCCAATTCACGAGCAAGATGCTCGGCCGGCATGCGGTCTGGTCCGTCACCAACAAGCAATAATTTAACGGATAAGCCGTCCTGTCTCAGCTTGTGAAAGATCCTGACTACATGCAGGGTGTTTTTCACGGGGCGGAAGTTTGAAACGTGTACGAGTACCTTTTCACATTTCGGGCAGAGTTCTTGCTTCAATTTTGGTGTATCGAGGCGTTGAAACCGTTCCGTATCAATAAAATTCGGTATAACTTTTATTTCAGGCGTTATTTGAAAATGATTAAGTGTTTCCTGCCTTAAATATTCTGAGACCGCAGTAATGCCATCCGATTGATTCATTGAATAATTTACTACGGGTGCAAAAGAAGGGTCTCTTCCCACGAGTGTAATATCTGTACCGTGAAGCGTTGTAACGACTGGGATCTGAATACCTTGCTCTGCCAGGATCTGTCTGGCAAGTACCGCGCTTGTTGCATGTGGAATAGCGTAATGAACGTGGAGCAGGTCTAGTTTCTCATGTTTGGCGATATCTGCCATTTTGCTTGTTAACGTAAGCGCGTAGGGCGGATATTCAAACAGGGGATAAGAGGAGACAGCTACTTCATGGAAGGAGATATTTGGTGTGAGCTTACCGAGTCTGAAGGGCAGGGCGTAGGAAATGAAGTGTATTTCATGACCGCGTGCTGCGAGGGCAATGCCAAGTTCGGTTGCGACCACACCGCTTCCGCCATACACAGGATAACAGGTAATGCCAATTTTCATGATTTAGC
Organism: Rhodothermales bacterium; assembly: GCA_045106435.1. Classification (GTDB taxonomy): domain Bacteria; phylum Bacteroidota; class Rhodothermia; order Rhodothermales; family JAHQVL01; genus JBCCIM01. The sequence goes on along the minus strand of JBGCEN010000458.1, from coordinate 12,008 downwards.
CAGAATAAACAGGTGGACGCAAGTAATGAATACTAAAACAGCGCTTAAGCGAATATACGTGTAGTAACAAAGAACCGATGGAATTCGTTATTTCAGCAGGCTTCGTTGTCCTACTTAAGGTGAACAGAGTGAGAACTCGTTAGTAAAAATCATGTTGCAACCATCCCCGCTCAGTTTTTTTCTTAACACATGGCCTCAGCGCCACATATCTTTATGAACAAGCAACACAGCAAGAAATTAATCCTCCTTGTGGCTTTTCTAAGCATTGGATTATGTACAAGCCAGGTAGCTCAGGCACAGATTGGCTTTTCCGCCGGCTATAATTTTAACAAGCTCTCAGATGTTGATTTGGGAGGTGGCCTGTCAAGTTTTGAAAACTCAGCCGGATGGCACGCCGAGCTTTGGTTCGACTTGCCGATTGGTGCATTGGCGCTCCGTCCCGGACTGCGCTACATGTCAGCCGGCAGCATCTTTGAATTTGCAAATGATGCCGACCCGAATTTCAGAGATAACTTCAATATCAATCTGTTTGAAATCCCACTCGATTTCAGGTTCAGGTTTAATATGGAAGTGATCACCCCATTTATTACAGTTGGGCCTGTTTTACGCTTTCCTTCCGGGTCAAAAGATGAAATTGTAGGCATGAATAACGTAAGCGTTGCCGGTGGATTCGGATTCGGCGTTGAGGTGGATATGGGCTTGTTTATGTTGTATCCCGAGATGAAGTATACCTTTGGACTGTCCAAGTTTACAGGAGATGAGTTTCAGATTGCCGGCCGGTCCTTTTCTACTACAGACACCCAGTTGTTGAATGGCGTGATGCTTCGCCTTGGTGTGGGACTCTAGGGACGTTAAGATCCAGGGGACCATGTCTCGAATTTTGAATATCGAACAAGGAATTACGAATTTCCAAGGTGCTCCTGGTGTGTAGTGCCTGTGCTGAAGGGGAGCAGTATTTCTAGATTCAGTGATCTGGGACTTGTTTGATGCTACTTGTTCGATACTACTTGTTTGATACTATGCATGTGATGGGCTTGACGGCTCTTGAAAGCTGTCTATAGGTCATCATGGGCTGGTAGGCCTTCCTAGCCTGATTTACGGGGGCTTTTGGTGTTGATGGCATCTACAGCTAAATCAAGTACTCTGAGCGTAGGCTGGGTGTAAAAAGCATTAAAGTTTATAGTGCATAAAAAAACAGGTTTCAAATTGAAAGCGTAGTGCTTTTAACTTGAAACCTGTTTTTAATTTGAAGCCTTTTTTGCTTACGAAATGCCTTCGTAGAACCTGAAGCGTCGTTCATCTAACGCGTATCTTTCAGGCGTTTGAATTGGTTTTGAACCGTATGCCCATGATGGTTTTTTGCGACCTACCATAGATTGCTCGCTATAAAAATGGAGCGTCTGTGTAGAAAATGGGCGATAATGCGGCCGAGCGTGTCGAACGTAATAGGCAATGGTCAATGCTCTTTGCCAGCCATCCTGATTGTGTGCTGGAGATAAAGAGCGGAAGTAGCTCGATTTAGGTGCTTCTGAGTTAAACGCGCTGAACTGATAAGGATCAAGGACAACTCTACGGTAAGAGTCTTTGCCACGATATCCTGATTCTACGCGATTTCTGACAACCCACGCAATCAATTCCTGTTCTTCAGGGCGGTTGGTTTCAGAATAAATGCAGCGCGCCAGCCAAAGTGTTTCAGCGTCAATTGAAGAAGCAGGAATCAGCGGCAATTGGTAAGGCCTTAGTTGAATCTCTTCTTTGACGTCTGCCATGGCAAAGGTCATGAGCGAGTCTGCTGTTGAATCCATGGAATCAGCCGGGACCGATTCTAAAGATGTAGCAAACATGGGCTCAGCATTTTCAGGGAATAGGTGGCTGTACGATCCTGTTGTGCTAAGCACAATCAATGTCAGCGCTACTGTGAAAATAATAGAACGCGTTTTATCTATTTCTAGTTTACGCAAGGTATTGCAATGGGTAGTTAATGAGGGCGTCATTTCTCATCAAAAAACGTGGGTTTGATCATGTAATTTTGTCTGATCAACACCCTTTTTGATGATGCGATAAGCACGGCAGATATCATGCCGATTTTTGAGAAAGACTGCTAAACGAAAGATTGGGGGCCTTGTTTCACCACCTTGGGGCTCAACCCGAGTCTCAAGGTGGGAGTCAACCCATTTACTTTCGAATTCAATGAATATCTTATTAAGCAAGAACAAGCAGGCATTTCTAAAGACGATGTATCATCGTATCAAGGCGGATTCTTAAGTTCACTGCTGCGTATAAAATGCAATCCTTAAAAAAAGAATATATGTGAGATATATGTTTAATATCCTTTCTGAAGAAAAGATTCTATTTGCCGGCGAAGCGTTTAAGAACCTTGGTAATGTTACGTTATGTAAAGGGAATCGACTTACCGCTAAGGATCTAAAACATATAGACATTTTGCTTATTCGGAGTGGTACCCGAGTCGACCATGCGCTACTTGATGGTACACCTGTACAGTTTGTCGCATCAGCTACAGTAGGGACAGATCATGTGAATAAAGCCTATTTAAGGGCAAATGACATCCCTTTTTACCATGCACCTGGTTGCAATGCTGAGGCTGTTGTTGAATATGTAATAGCTGCTTTATTAAACGTTTCTGCAGCAAAAAGTGAAAGATTGGCAGGGAAAACGGTAGGTATTGTTGGCGCCGGCAACATCGGCGGACGCCTTGCAAAGCGCCTTGCTGCACTGGGCATGGAAATACTTGTCAATGACCCCCCGCTATTTGGAGATGCGCCAGATTCGAGGCTGCCCTTTCGCGTTGTGTCTCTGGATGAATTGCTGGCATCTGCAGACATTGTTACAACGCACACGCCGCTGACAAAATCGGGTGAACATGCAACCTACCACCTTCTGAATGAACGCCGGCTACTTGAAATGAAGCCCGGTGCCTGGCTGGTCAATGCTTCTCGTGGTGCGGTGATCTCGCATGCCGATTTGAAAAAGGTAGTACAAACGGGCAGGTTGGGTGCCGTAATCCTGGATGTATGGGAAGACGAGCCCTCCATCGATATGGAACTGATGGAGATGGTTGATATAGCAACCCCGCACATTGCCGGCCATTCGTATGAAGGGAAAGTAAACGGGACAATCCAGATCTATGAGTCCTTTATCCAGCACTATAAAATGGACAGTACTTGGGATGCACAGCGCATTTTGGCCCCTTCAGCAGAAGATAAACTGGATTTGGACGTACCCAATGTGCCAGTAAGCACAGAAGAAGGTTTAAGGGCGCTTGTGGATCAAATGTATGATATTTCGGCTGATGACCTGCTTTTTCGGAAATCGATGACGATGTCTGCAGACGATCGGACTGCTTTTTTTCTGCGGCTAAGAAAAGAGTATCCGCGCCGGCGCAGTTTTCTTATTCATGAACTAACTGGTGCCGGCCAACTGGGCAGGGAAGTTGAGCAGGCATTGACTCTGGGGCTGGGTATCAAAGTAGTCTAGGCCGTGTTGGTAATCATTTGTGCATGATTCTCACTTCATCTCTTCCTCATACACATCCGCCAGAGATCGCCAGATGCCGTACCAGCGGTCGTTGGTGTGTTTGAGAGTCCAGATGTCGCGGCCGGTGCCTTGATAGGTTTTGCCGGCGAGTTCGTAGGTCATCACAAAGGTGGCATTGACCATCGCTACATCTCCGAAGATATCGACGCTTGCGTTGGATAGACCAAAAGCCAGCGTGCGCGCCATTTTCGTGTATTCGATGTAACTATTGACTACAGCTTCTTTGCCGCGCAAATACTGATCGAAATCAGGAGAAGCCATTACACAGTCTGGATGCAGGTGCAGGGCTACCTGCGCAGCACGGTTGTTTACCCATGCTTCGTTTATAGCATTTACAACGCCCCACACTTCACGCTCCTGTTCAGTCTTAAATTCGAGGACCATTTCTTTTATATGTCAAAAATCAAAAGGTAAAAGTAAAATGCTCTTTCCTTAACCCTTTTCTCTCAATATTCAGCTTCCTCCGTAGCCAAAGGATTTCAGTAAATTATCGTGGTTTCGCCAGCCTTCGCGTACTTTTACGTGGAGTTGAAGAAAAACTTCACGGCCAATCAATTCTTCGATGTCTTTACGGGCAGCTGTACCTACGCGTTTCAGGGCACTGCCTCCTTTACCAATCAGAATGCCTTTTTGTGAATTACGCTCAATCACAATTTCAGCGTCAATCAGGTCTTTTTTATCCTCCCGTTCCTCATACACCGTAATGTTGACCTGCGTTGAGTAGGGAATCTCTTTGCTATAAAACTCGAAAATCTTTTCTCTGATGATTTCGGCGACAAAAAAGCGAACAGGGTGCTCGCTAATCATTTCTTTAGGGTAAAAAGAAGGGCCTTCTGGCAGATAAGAAAGAAACAGCGATTTTAACCGCTCGAGGTTTGATCCTTTCAGGGCAGAGATGGGGATGATATCCTCAAACCCATGCATTTCCGAATAGGCCTGCGCAATGGGTAGCGCCTCTTTTTCCGGGATGAGATCTATTTTGTTAATCAAAAGAAAAACAGGTTTTCCTTTAAGCAGATTAAGATCCATCACTTCAGCAGGGTCCTCCCGTACATCTACGAGCATCAGAATAGCATCAGCATCTTCTACTGCACTGTATACATTGCGCATCATGGCCTTGTGCAATTTATACTTGGGCTCAAGTACACCGGGGGTATCCAGGAAGATGGCCTGGTACTCATCGGTGGAGAGAATGCCCAGTACGCGATGCCGTGTTGTTTGAGGTTTAGCGGTTACGATCGACATTTTTTGCCCCACGAGGGCATTAATGAGCGTGCTTTTACCAACATTGGGTTTGCCAATCAATGCGATATAACCACTGCGATGTCCCTTGGGTACAGTATCCTGATTTTCGATTTCGTCGTTCACAATTTGATTTTTTAAAGGTGCACTTTTTTGAATTCTTATTTTTGACTTTTCACATTCTAATGCTCATCGTCCTTTAACAACGCGGAGCATTTCTCGAACGGCCTGCTCAAATCCAATAAACATCGCACGCGCTATAACTGCAAAACCTACCGATACTTCGCTAATATGAGGCACTGCTTGTTTGAACAGGGCATAATTTGCATAATCGAGTCCGTGGCCGGCGTGTACGTTGATGCCCATTGAGTGCGCCAAATTTGCGGCATCCGCCAATTTTTTTAGCTCTGCAAGCCGCGCTGTTTTGGTTTTTGCAATGGCATATTCTCCCGTATGCATTTCAATGCAATTTGCCCCGGTTTCTGCCGTCGCCTTGATTTGATCCAAATCCGGATCGACAAAAAGCGCGACTTCTTGGACGCCGGCGTCGTACAGGCGGTTGGTGACTTCCTTAATCTTGGCTTTGTGCAGAAGTACATCAATCCCGCTTTCTGTGGTCACTTCTTCTCTCTTTTCAGGGACAATTGTTGCAAGGTCGGGCTGCATTTCGCAACAAAGTGCAACTATTTTGTCATTCATAGAGAGTTCAAAATCAAGTTTGCCCATGACTGTTTCTTTTAGTCGTCGGACATCCTTTTCATTGATATGTCGCTCGTCTACACGATGATGAAATACAATCCCGTCCGCGCCGGCAGTTTCTGCAAGCACAGCAGCATGAATTGGGTCAGGAAAGGCTTCTTTACGCGCATTACGCAAGGTGGCCACGTGATCAATATTGATCATAAGGCGCGCAATTTTTTCTGAAGATGCGTTCATTTTAGGTAGGGCAACTATCTATAGACCCATGGGTCTTTAATTGTGTGAAGTGGTGTAGTATAGACCCTCAAACTTCGGATGTACAGCCTTTGTTTTGTCAAATTAGCATACCGGTTGTAAAAGGAAAGTTGCATTTCGAGGAAGGGGCCAGTATTTTCAACGCTCACATTCCTATTTGACCCTCTAGTAGTAAAACTTGCTCGATATACCCACTGGTTTTCATTGCAAGTTTTTAAGTTGCGAATCGTGAGTGTCAGCGTATCCTGGATAAAGGGGTACAATCTGATACGATAAAATTTGTAACTTCAAATAATAGAATTAACGTACCACCAAAACCCACCCGGAGTAGAAAGTATTATGGCTTCAGGTAGCCTTAGAGTCGGCCTTCAAATTGTTTTATGGGCGCTCATCGCAGCACTCTCGTACTTTTTGTACTTGTCTATTACAGAGCCCTATGAAGAAATTGAACGCCAGGAAAAACTGACCGATCAAACAAGATTGCGTATGGATCAGGTACGTCAAGTTGCTATTCATTTTGAGTCGCAATATGAACGTTTTCCTTCTTCAATCGATTCTCTCTTGTTTTTCGCTAAAATGGACTCTCTCTTTACGACAAAGCGAGACAGTGTTTTAGGATTGGAACTCAACCTTGATTCACTAATATACTCGCCGCGCTCGGGGAAGATGTTCGTTTATACAGCGAATGATACCTCGCGTGTGAAGACGTATCTTTTAGAGGATCCGGATTTGAACCACCTTGGTTCTAAAGATAAAATAGGCACTATGCTGTCTGACGTTACTTTGCTTAACGCAGCCAGTTGGGAGTAAATCAACCCTTGAGCTTCCAGGCCCTTCGGATTATCAGCTTGGATTTCAAGGGTAAGAGGATGCCGCTATGGGAGCTTATGTGCGAGCCGGCGTAGACTTGTATGAGTCTACGCTGCGCTATGCTGAAGTAGAACGAAATGGTTCTGACTTCAAATTACTCAAGCTAGGTAGCTGTGAGTTTGATTTTAATATGGCGCAAGCCCTTGCTGAGGGCGCACAGCCATCACATCTCGAAACCCTTGGAGAAGCATTAAGCGATGTGTTTTCCGAGTCGTTAGCAACCGATTTGCACGTTGTGTTTCATCCGAGTAACTGCTTTTCTTTCTTTACACCGCTTTATGTAGATCTCACTGAAGACGAACGTAAATGGCGGTTGCAGGAAGAAGCTACACTGCTTACGTCGAGTACTCCTCCGTTGCCCCTGCATCTGACTGCAGATGTTGTACGGACAGAAACGCTCGAAAATGGACGCGTTGTGGAGTGGTTTCATGTGCTTGGTGTAGACGAGCGCATACACGGTCAGTTAAATAAAATCCTTTCTTCTTTGCCGCATTCACACTTCCGGTTTAATCTGAGTACCAGAGGAACGGCTAATGCGATTGAAACGATGGCGAAAAAGGAGAACCTGATCGCTGCGCCGGAATCGCCTTATTCTCTTGCGATAGGCTACTATAAAACCCACATTGAGTACGTGCTATGTCACGAGTTCAGTTGGCACTATAGCCATTATACAGATACAAGCACACCCACTGATAGCGTATATTTCGCGCTTTCTCTGTTGCGCCGATTAAATATCGAACGGGCAGATGTCGGGCAGTTGTTCATCTATGGTGAAGATATTGATTCAGAAGTGTTTTCTGTATTGCAAGAGATCTTCAAGAAAACACCCGAAGTGCTAAACCCTATGGAGATTGTGTCTCTTGATAGAAAGGGACCGGGTATGCATTTTACGGCGGAAGCCTACGCGCCTTGTATTGGCATAGCGATGTAATCTCTGTATGATACGAGAAGTACGATGACTGGGTGCTATTACTCAGACCAGTGCAAATTTTGAATCATTCGTACCCATCGAACCGCTCGTACTCTTTGTACTTCCTGTCCAGTAACCCTACCTACTTAAGACGCAAGGTTTTATGCGTATAATCGCCGGCCATCTTCGCAGACGAATCCTTAAGGCACCGAAAGGACATCTCACTCGACCAACCACTGAACGGACGCGGGAATCGCTTTTTAATTTGATAGCGAGCCGAATCGATTTTGAGGATATTCAGGTGCTGGACTTGTTTGCCGGTACAGGTGCACTGGGGTACGAATCACTGAGCCGAGGCGCCAATCTGGCTTATTTCGTCGAGTCCAATCCTAAAGTCATGAAAGTCTGTAAGGAGAACGCCATGCTCCTTGAACTGGATGAAGCCTCTGTGTTTTATCAATCAGATGTGTTCAGTTTTCTAAGGAGCTACAACGGGCATCCTTATGATATCATTTTTGCCGACCCTCCCTACAAAATTGATGGCATCCCCAAGCTTCCTGATATGGTTTTTCCATATCTGAAACCTGATGGTCTTTTTGTTCTTGAACACGATCAAGACCACTCGTTTGAAGAGGATGAGCGACTGATTCGTACCAAAGCGTATGGAAGGACAATCGTCTCGATTTTTCAGTCTTGAAAAGGCATTATTGGGAATGCCTGTCTTGAAATTTTAAAATAAACGTTATCGAATTAGATAAAGTCGAGCTTATATACCACATAGCCAATCTGAATAGTTATGCGTATTGCCCTTTTCCCCGGTTCGTTTGATCCATTTACGCTTGGGCATCTTGATATTCTAGAGCGCGGTTTGCGCATTTTCGATCGTATCGAGGTCACTGTTGCAACCAATTCATCAAAAAAACCGCTCTTTGAACCAGATGAGCGATGTGCACTGATTGAAGCAAGCATTGCGCATTTAAAAGATGTGTCTGTGCATAGTTTTCAAGGATTAATTGCAGATCACGCCAAAGAACGGAACGCTGTAGCTTTATTGAGAGGATTGAGGCAGGTGAGTGATTTTGAATATGAAAGACCGATGGCTTCAGCCAATCGCCGGCTCAATCCCGGTCTGGAAACTGTTTTCTTGTTGCCGGCGCAAAAGTATGGCCTGATTAGCTCCACCATCGTGCGAGATATCCATCGCTGGGGAGGAGATGTGTCTACTTTTGTACCCCCTCCTATTCTGGAAGCGCTTCGTTTAAAAAAGTGAGATCAAAATTCGTTGTTCGGGGTTTTGAGGGAGAAAGCCCTGAAGTTACCCCTATCACCATAGACTTATCTTAGGCATGCCTGAAGCTGTATCAAACGTCGAATTTAACCCTCGTGTCGCGTCAATGAAGCCATCTGCTACGCTGGCAATGACAGGACGCGCCATGGAATTGCGCCGGCAAGGAAAACCTGTTATCGGGCTCAGCGCTGGAGAACCTGATTTTAATACACCGGATGTTATCGCAAAAGAGGGGATTCAGGCTATAAATGACGGGTTTACCAATTACACGCAAAACATGGGCATGCCCGAGTTGCGCGAAGAAATCCAGAAAAAACTTGCGCGTGATAATGGACTTGCATACGGCATAGATCAGATCTTGTGCTCAAACGGTGCCAAGCAATCTGTAGCCCTCGCCATCTCCACCTTGTGCCGGCCTGGAGATGAAGTGTTAATTCCAGCCCCGTACTGGGTTAGTTATCCGGAAATGACACGATTTGCAGGAGGGACGCCTGTTGCACTTCCAACAACTGTGGAGCAGGACTATCGTGTGGATGCAGCTGCCCTGGAACGTGCAATTACACCCAATACACGCATCTTTCTTTTATGCTCGCCTTCTAACCCTACGGGCTCTGTCTATTCCAAAGAAGAACTGGAAGCCATCGCTGAGGTTATGCGCCGGCATGAGCACGTATTTATTCTGTCCGACGAGATCTATGAATATGTGATCTTTGATGCGGAGCATACCTCTTTTGCATCGCTTGCAGGTATGAAGGAGCGCACCATCACGGTGAACGGATTCTCGAAAGGATTTGCCATGACAGGCTGGCGGCTGGGATACATGGCCGGCCCGAAAGCCATCGTGAAAACAGCGGCCAAAATACAGGGACAGTTTACTTCTGCACCCAGTAGTATCACACAGCGTGCTGGCGTAGCGGCATTGCAGATGGATAAGTCGGAGCTAACCCCGATGGTCGATGCATTCCGGAGCCGGCGAGATTATATGCTCAATGAGCTAAAACAAATACCAGGCGTTCGTTGCCCCAAGCCCGAAGGCGCGTTTTATCTCTTCCCGGAAGTCTCAGGCTTCTTTGGTAAAACGTCTCCACAAGGTAAGTCCATTCAGAATAGTGAAGACCTGTGCTTTTATTTACTTGAAGAACATCACGTTGCCCTGGTGCCTGGTAGTGCCTTTGGCGATCCGAACGGACTCAGGATTTCGTATGCTGCATCTCAGGAAAATCTGGAAGAAGCGATGCGCCGCATCAAAACCGGACTTAGTGCGTTACGATGATCTTTGCTGCGTACTATAATCCTCCGATATACGTGCTGTTGCCCCGCAAACAGCGTAGTTGTATTAACACAGGAGCAGCGTTTAATATTTAGCGCTTCGAGAAGCAACGGATCTAGAATTCATTGGAACCCATTCCTACATCATCGCCGGCCTTTGAGGCTGGCCCTCGCATGTTTGCCAGCAAACAAAAACGCGACGAACCGCGGGATCGCTACTGGCTGCACGTCTTGTTGTTTATCGTTACGCTTGTTTCTACGGTTATTGCCGGCGGGCAATGGGTCGGGCGAACTGCTCTGTATGAATTGGCTGATCCAACCAGGCCGTGGACGCTCATTCTGAATGCTGAATTTCTGCTGGATGGCTTTCGCTTTGGTGGGTCCTTGCTCCTGTTTTTGACGGTTCATGAATTTGGGCATTATTTTGCAGCGCGTTACCACGGCATCCGAACATCGTTGCCATTCTATATACCAACAATGACGCTTGGTTTAGGAACGTTGGGGGCGGTTATTCGCATCCGGGAGCCCATTCCAACCACAAGAAAACTTTTTGATGTTGGTGTTGGAGGGCCGTTGGCCGGCTTTGTTGTTGCTTTGGGTTTACTGATCTTTGCCCTTGCTACGCTGCCGGATCCCTCGTACGTAATGGATCTGGATGGGCACGACGAATTAAAGCAGTATGTCCAGCAATTCGGCACGTACCCGCGTCTTTCTATGGATCTGAGTGCACCGGATGGCAACAGTTTTACCATTCTCGTCGGGCAAACGCCGCTGTACTGGCTATTGACGCAGTTCTTTGCTGATGTCCCACCGATGGATGAGATGTATCATTATCCGATCCTTTTTGCCGGCTGGATGGGGTTATTCTTTACTGCGCTAAATTTGCTACCCGTTGGACAACTGGATGGGGGACACATCCTGTTCTCTTTGGTTGGACATAAATGGCATGCGCGGCTTGCACGTGGGTTTATCGTGTTGCTGCTCGTGTCTGGCTCAATAGGATTTGTAGATGACTTTTTCCCCACATTGTTTGCCATGAGCGAAATAGCCGGCCGGCTGGGCTGGTTCATTCTTGCCGGCATCCTGTATTTCTATTTGTCGCGCGTATTTAAGGGCCGGCATCGATTTATAGCGCCCTTACTATTTGGCATCATATCTGTAACTGTTGCAGCACAATACGACAAGGAGCTGTTCTCTGGATTTGGATATGCCGGCTGGTTTATTTGGTGCTTGCTAATCATCTTCCTCATCAAAGTGGAGCATCCTCCCGTATTGCAGCCACAAAAGCTAACACGGGGCAGAAAGGCACTCGCCATTTTAAGCATATTGATTTTTCTGCTATGCTTCAGCTTTGCGCCGCTTCGGGTTGTTTAGGCTATTGGTCAAACTGAGTTGGATGGGGGGACGGGAAGATTGCGATTGATCGCTTGCCATCTTGCAGTCTTCCAGCCAATACATACCCAGTCTACGCTTCTTTGAGGTGTTGCCAGCATATATTTGGACTTTACCCAATATTCAGTTCCTTCTCTTAGAACCTGTCTACGATCTATGGCCGAGATTGCATTTGCAGCAATTTTTGTTCAAATCAAGGCGCTTTTTGAGTTCGATGCAGCGCATCGGGCGCAAAAAGGAACGCAGATATGGGCAAAAAGGGCGCACAATGCACCTCGGAAATAGGTCGTAGACAGGTTCTAAAAGGTGTCGCTGCAATAAGTGGCCCTGGGTACGGATAGCGCGATTGGCGATAAAAGCGTGCATTTTATTTGATGGGCGGCCTTTTTCGTTCTTTTTGGCCGCGCAAAAAGAACAAAACGCCCTGGTATCCTTCAAGGCAGTGTTCGTGCTTTTTGCGCGCCCAAAAAGCACACAAAAGGGCGCCCGCCAAATCAATGCGCACTTTTATCCCCGTCGCACTAATCC
>JBGCEN010000457.1:0-4782 GCA_045106435.1 Rhodothermales bacterium | reverse complement strand
GCACATCTTGAACCTCTTCGATAATTACATCATCAACTACATCCGAAGTAACAGACAAAACAGGTACATTTGTCATCACCGTATCGTCATGCCCGGGTATATCTGGCAGTGCATCAAAACGCTGGCCATAAGTTGTTTTGTTGCCAGACGCACCTTGCGTAACAGATTCATCCTCCTCACCAGGAAGCTTCCCGACGGGCATCACAAATTCTTTCTGATATTCTGTATTGCCGCCGCCAGACTTGCTTTTCTCCGCCGGCTTACGAGGTGAATTCGACACAAAATTAGCTGGCAAAACCTGAAAGATCATATCAACATCATTAGAAAAAGTAATGACCGTTAACTTACTTAAACGAACAGGCTTTGACACACGAGTTTTGTCAACAAACGTCCCGTTACTACTTCCCAGGTCTTCCAGAAAAAAATGCTGCTGTGCTTCATCAAGAAAGATTCTTGCATGATTGCTCGAAACGGTATGGGGATACAATGTGATATCACACTGCGCATCCCGCCCAATAATGGCTTCTTTCTCGACAATAAATTCAGTGCCGGCCAAGGCACCTGTCTGAGAAAACAACTTTGCTTTCATAACTATTCTGCTTTCATAACAACTTCGTTTTCATAACCATGCTTCCAGAATAATACTTTCAGGGCAGTGCAGTCATCTTTGAGGTATCCTTTCGCTTCATCCTGCTTGTTCAAAAAAACATCACCATCATTCCAGGTAGAGCAACAAGTTGGATCGCTGCGTTTTATCGGGATGAAAAGCATGACATGTAACACAAGTATTTGCTGCCAAGTCATCTGTATGACACGTCTGGCATGAAGTAATGGCCGGTAGATTATGAATCTCCGCCCGATCCACTTCAATTGGAGGCAAACTATCGATCCCTACAAGTTCACGTATCGGGATTTCGTTATGACAATCGACGCATCTTGCCTGTATTATGTGCGCGCCATGGTCAAAGTCGGCGCGCAACATGGTCTTCTGATCCGTTTGCACCCTTTTGATGGTTGCATTATCCACAACATGACACGTCTGGCAGGGTTGCGTAAGCCCATCAATAACGCGTTCATACGTGCCTAATTGCTCAGCAGACAAAGAAGTGTTCAAAGCAGATGCGCTTACAATAAATTGTGTTTCATCTTGCGGTTGCAATGGGTCGTTGAGTTTCTTTTCAACTTGTTGGAGCAGTTCTTCAGCCGCTCTTAATTCCGTTTGAACCTGACGGCTGGGCTGGTTTCTTAATTCCTCCGTGTAGGTACGCAAAGTTTCAATGGCCTCTTTGTAAAGCACCAAGCTATTTTGCGGCGACACGTCTGCAGATGTTAACAACAGATCAGCCAGATTCGAAGAAGGATACAAAACATTGCGCAGTTGCCTCAGGTTTTCCAATACCCAGGGATCTGCATGATATACAGGACGCTTCCGCACGGTATTGCCACGCGACTGAAATTCTTCCGGGTTTGTAAAAAAAGACCAGCGTGTACCAGGTAATTGCTGATTTTGAATCGTACCCAATGTCTTCACCCCCGGCGTTGAAGCAGAAGCAATATTTACAAAGGGTGTCCCGTCACTCGTTGACAAGTGGCAGCTGTCGCAATGACGCTCAAAACTTAACGGCTGAAAACCTTTCCCATCCTCTTCTGCATTATGGCAATAGAGGCATGTTTTTTCAATGTCAGATAGTTTTTCTTTTCGTTGAAGCTCACTAACGTGGAGCACATGAGGGAATTTGATATTACTCTCATCGAGCAGTTGCTCCGCTACAAAATCGAATTCCGGGTGCTCTGTGTTAAAACCATCAAAGCCGTGGCAAGACTCGCACTGTGTGTCTGCTATGACTGTCGCCGGCGCATCTCTCCCCTCATGCTCAGTGTGGCATGTAGCGCAGTTTACTTCATCAACCGATGGGATAACCCGGCTAAAATCATTGGAACGATATTGATAGTGCGCTTCGAATGTATGGATACCCAGATCATCGCCAAATTTTTCATGACACACCTCGCACTTCTGGTCTATCACGCCTTCGTTTGGAGTATGGCAGCTTGCGCAATCAGTACCAATGCCGGCGTGATTTGAAGAAATGGGGCCGCTTACAATAGATTCCCCCTTGAACAATGTCACATCCAACACAAAAAGGCCAGCTACAATGAGTGCACCAACTCCACCGACAAGATAGAGCAGCGTCTTCGACGTTAGTGCCGGATACCGCTTGGCCACGGGCAATCCAATACGGCCAAAAGCTCCTTTCTTCAATTTATTTCCGATGTGATCTCCCATTCAGTTTGAAAATGTCTCCTGGAGTGGTTAGTGGTATTTATGTTTTTCACAGGAAGTAAGTCTTTCAATATTGAATCATTAACTAATCACTAAGAATCAGTAACTAACCACTTCATGTTAGTAATAAACAACTGTGAGTACGTGAATGATGATTAACACGAATAACACTATGGCGACCGGTATATGTAGCATCAGCCATGTGCGCAGGGTCTTTTGCAAGGTGTAATGCGCATCAATTTCGAGTTTGGTTTTGTAGATCGCTTCCAATTCATCCAATTGATTCTTATCTGCAGGATCCACGTACTTTCCTAAATGAGCAAAAGGCTTTAGGTCTCCGCGAATTGTGCCGGCTACATCAACGAAGAACATCCATCTGAACTGAGGTGCTATTAAATTGTCAGCTACAGATTGATGAAACAAGTCTTCCACTTTCTGGCCACTTTGGGCGGCCAGTTTTTCTGCTCTTTTTTTGATGCTGGCGATAAGGTCGGGTATGCGATTAAAATTCACTTCCGTTGAAAGACTGCTATTCAGTATGGTTGGGATCCATTTCTGGAGCCCGCTCCCTAATAACCCCGTGAACACAATCCATATGCTCAATGCCCAAAGCCACCATGTGAACACGCCCTTTGGCACGTTGAAATTGATATGCATCAATACAAGTATTAGAAATAGGGTACCACCATACACATGGAACTGAAGGTAATACCAGGCACGCTGAAAACGATTCACACGGATGGCTTTTCGGCGCATACCATAAAGCAATGCCCCTACAAAAAATACAGCGGCTGCAATACCGTATCCCAATCCCCAGATACTGCCGGGATCGAGTTCTCCCCATATCATGTTTGCCAGATAGAGCATACCACAAATAGCCAGGCAAACGCCAAATCCCTTAAGCCAGTCGGGAGACTGGATCCACTTGTTGGCCCACGCAGATGCGCCGGCTCGCTTCTTTTGATATATCGCGATCTTTTTCATGCATCCGCCTGCTTAACAGAGAGCAATTCCTGAAAGTCATCCAAACTTCCAACACGATAAGCACAGGAATGAGGACAGCTATTTACGCACGCAGGTCCGGTATCAGATGTATGACAAAGATCACACTTACTCGCGACTTTTCGCTCTCTACCCCTCAGCCATTTCGGGAAGGCGTCGTCCGACCACTTCTCTTCTGTGTCGTGCATCACGATGGCATCGTAGGGGCACTTGTTGGCACAGTTACTACAGCCTATGCACAAATCATCATCAATCGCGACTACTTCTCCCACGTTGGTTCGTTTGATGGCACCTGTTGGGCAACCAATCAAACAAACTGGGTCCTCACAATGATAGCAGGATCGCGCAATGAGGAAGTTGTCGTATTTCTCTCCTTCACGGACAAATCGGGGTCGGCCGCCGTGGGTGTTGGCGCATCCTTGCACACAATCATCACACCGGGTACACACATCCAGATCAATGACCAGCATGCTATTCCCTTGTACAAGACCCTTCGCAAGCGAAAATTCGATCAAGTCTGCTTTGTTGAGATTCTGCTGCGTATGGCCGGCATCTTTTATGGAAGCGACTGCAAAATCCCATAACTGTCGGGTAACCGTCGGCTGGCTATCCAGCAGCACGTCAAAGTCCTTCTTTGGTATTTTCACTAGCTCGGTATGGCCAACCGTTATACCAGTATACTGCATCGTGTCGATGCCATCAATCAACAGTCCAACTTCGCCGAGGGTCATGCCTTTACTCAGGTACGACACCGTCATTTGCTTTTCGCCCAACGTCTGCATCAATTTCACAAAACCGGATCGGACAAGATACAATGCATCGGTTGCCCCACCTTCTTCGGCAATCACGTCACCAGGGGCATATGAAACCAGCTCAACGCGTTCTGCAAGTTGGTCCAGAAACGCTGGATCTACATGTTTAAATAAAGGTGTAGTGGCTAACTGAGTTTTAAGCGTACGGGACCGATATATGGTATCCAAACGCTCTTTCAGGGCAGTTGATTTTTTGCGCATCTCGCGCAGGGCCGCCAGCCGGATGTGCACCAGCATAGAGTCAGTTGCTAACCGTGCGGTCACAGACTGCGGCCAGCCGTTTAGCGTCCCAATTTCACCAAACATCTCGCCTTTGCCCAGGCTCATTGAACTCCCTTTCGGCAGATCAAAATCCATGCTGGAGAGAAAGGTCATATTCTCGTTAGCCGGCCCTCTCGGTTTTACAACCGCTTTGGCTCCTTCTTCCTTTTTAAGATCATCTAAAGAAACCGCCTGCGCAATATGCGTTGCGTTGAATATTGGTTGATGTGCATCTGTCCGAAGTTTATCTACATAGACTTCAACTTTCCCGGAGGCCACATAAAAAGCCAGATCCAGGTACGAGCCTTCTTCAAACAAAATGGCTCCCTTATTCCATGCAGCTACAGACACATCGTGGCTGATGGATTGCAAAAAGGCGTCGTCGTATTCCTTGAAGATGTCAAATTTTTTAAGCTCAGCAGGGGA
>JBGCEN010000456.1:0-7159 GCA_045106435.1 Rhodothermales bacterium | reverse complement strand
TCGCCAATAACATCTTCGCCACACTCTTTGGCCACTAACGGCATTTCCTGAAGGTAGGAAATAACGACATCGGAACCGCGACCAAGGTTACACAGACTCTTGGCGCCGTCCATATACTCCTGCAATCCGGTCGGTGACATCACGCGTGATGCCTCCTGAAAGGTGCCTTCCAGAACGTCACGAATTTCAGGCGCGGCCTCAGTGAGAAAATCTTCGTAATCTTCGAGATTTATCGACATGTCAGATTTCTATGATTATCAAAACAGGCTTCTCAAGCAATAATATAGTTGCTTTAAATCACGATATTCTTAATATTCGTTTTAACCAAAAAATGTTTCAACTGCTGCGTTCAGTGTATCGCGCATGTCAGGATCATCTGTTAGTGGTGTAACCATGGTCATGCTGCAGGCATCCACCGGGACGACGCCTTTGGCAATGAGCTGACCGGAGTACACCAGCAGACGCGTAGAGATACCTTCATCCAGGCCATGACCTTTCAGGTTTCGTGCGCGTTGTGCGATATGCACCAGCTTCTCTGCGGTCTCGGAATCCACACCTGATTCTTTCGCAACGATATCAATCTCGATTTTTTCTTCAGGGTAGTCAAAGTCCATCGCCCCAAAACGCTGCTTGGTCGATTGCTTCAGATCTTTCATCAGACTCTGGTAACCGGGGTTGTATGAGATCACTAACTGAAAATCCGGATGCGCCTGTATCAACTCACCTTTTTTATCTAGTGGCAGGCTGCGGCGGTGGTCTGTCAGCGGATGGATAACAACAGTGGTGTCCTGACGCGCTTCAACAATTTCGTCGAGGTAGCAGATAGCACCCATACGTGCTGCGGTGGTCAGTGGACCGTCCTGCCATTTGGTACCGTCTTTATCGAGCAGGAAACGACCGACCAGATCAGAGGCTGTCATGTCTTCATTACAGGCAACAGTGATTAACGGCTTGCCAAGCTTCCAGGCCATGTACTCAACAAAGCGTGACTTACCGCAACCGGTAGGACCCTTGATCATCATCGGCATACGAACATCATAAGCTGATTCGTATAAAGCCAGCTCATTGCCAACCGGCTCGTAGTAGGGTTCATCTTTAATTAAATACTGTTTGGCATCTACAACGTTTTCAGTAACGGACATAGCCACTCTCTCTTAATATCTAGTTATAAAATGTTTTTGCAGCGATTTCGTATTGGCTGCAGAAAAAATAATTAACAATAAAAATTCTTATCGGGAAGAATTATTTTTCATCTTCGGTCTCTGCTTCTCCACACCATCCGACAGCACGGGCCTCTTCTATCGCCTTGCCATGAATTTTCTGGTGCTTCTCAAACAGCTCTGGCGGCAGATTACTCACCAGACAACCATAATTATCCCACTCTTTATTCACCTTATCCAGCAAGGCGTCTATACCGGCAAAATTCCAGCCTTCACAGGTTTCAGTCTCTTCGATCAAACCGAACACCCATGCATCGCGAATAATTTTTCCAATCGTAGTCATGCCACCATTGATCTCGTTCTGGATTCCGATGTATTTGTCAGGACGCGCCATTTAAAGCTCTTTAACTAGTGAATAATGCTGTGTATTATAATAAAAAAAGCCCCTGACCGAAACTCGTCCGACAGAGGCTTTTTATGTTACCTCAAGGTATTATCCCGTATTTTTATACAGAAACACCGCGGCTAACAACCATTGCAGTACCAGCAGACTGTGCAAAGTTGTCAAAACCCAACAGCCGAATATGATTGTCCGGGTGTGCTTTTTTACAAGCTTCGATTTCAGCCATGATTACATCTACATCTGTTTCACCAAACATAGGTAGCTTCCACATGTACCAGTAGTTGCTGATCGCATTTTCCGGTTCCGTGTGTTCGATACCCGGGTTCCAGCCTTTATCAACGATATATTGAATCTGGGCACGAGCAGACTCGGCGCTCAGAGGTGGCAGGTATGAAAAAGTTTCATATTTACGGCTTTGAGCTGCATCGCTCAAGCTTGAATTGTAATCTTGTACATCACTCATGTGATTTACTCCTAAATAATTTGTTACCAAAAAAACCAGACCCCTCTCTCTCCCGGCGGAAGAGAAGGGGCTATGAGGTTTATGTTATTTATGTGCAATGTCGATCTTGTCAACTGTATCAAATTCGAATTTGATCTCTTTCCAGGTTTCCATCGCAATCTTGAGCTCAGGGCTGTGAGCAGCAGCTTTAGTAAGGATCTCCTTACCCTCTTTCTCAAGCTCAACACCCATGTTACGTGCTTCAACACAAGCTTCAACAGCCACACGGTTTGCAGCCGCACCAGCAGCGTTACCCCAAGGGTGACCTAATGTACCGCCACCGAACTGAAGGCATGAGTCATCGCCGAAGATGCTAACCAGTGCAGGCATGTGCCATACGTGGATACCACCGGAAGCTACCGGGATTACGCCAGGCATAGAACCCCAGTCCTGGTCGAAGAAGATACCGCGTGTACGGTCTTCTTTAACGTATGCATCACGCATGATGTCGATCCAGCCAAGAGTAGCATCGCGGTCGCCTTCCAGTTTACCAACAACAGTACCCGAGTGAAGATGATCACCACCAGAGAGACGCAGGACCTTGGTCAATACGCGGAAGTGGATGCCGTGGTGCGGGTTGCGGTCAAGTACAGCGTGCATGGCACGGTGAATGTGTAACAGCATACCGTTGTCCTGACACCATTGAGCCAGCTGAGTGTTGGCAGAGAGACCACCGGTCAGGTAGTCATGCATGATGATCGGTGCGCCAATCTCCTTAGCGTACTCAGCACGTTTCATCATCTCATCAGATGTAGGTGCAGTTACGTTCAGGTAGTGGCCTTTACGCTCGCCAGTTTCTGCTTCAGCTTTATGGATAGCTTCCATAACGAAGTCGAAACGGTGCCGCCAGCGCATGAATGGCTGAGAGTTTACGTTCTCGTCATCTTTTGTGAAGTCAAGACCGCCGCGAAGACCCTCGTAACAGGCACGACCGTAGTTCTTGGCAGACAGACCCAGTTTAGGCTTGATAGTGCAACCTAACAGAGGACGACCGTATTTGTTCAGAATGTCACGTTCAACCTGAATGCCCTGTGGTGGTCCATTACAGGTCATCACGTAAGCAACTGGAAAGCGGATATCTTCCAGACGAAGTGCACGCAGTGCTTTAAAGCCGAATACGTTACCAACCAAAGAAGTCAGTACGTTTACAACAGAACCCTCTTCGAACAGGTCGATAGGGTAAGCAACGAAAGCGTAGAAGCAGGTGTCATCACCAGGTACGTCTTCGATCGCGTAAGCGCGGCCTTTGTAGTAGTCCAGATCTGTTAACAGGTCTGTCCATACAGTTGTCCAGGTACCAGTTGAAGATTCAGCGGCTACCGCGGCAGCTACTTCTTCACGAGGCACGCCGTCTTGTGGAGTGATCTTGAAACAAGCCAAAAGATCAGTATCTGTTGGTGTGTAATCAGGCATCCAATAAGTTTCGCGGTATTCTTTTACACCCGCATCGTAAGTTTTAGCCATGGTGTTCTCCAGGGAATCAAAATAAAGTGATGAGCGGTTCTTGCCGCGCTGTAGACATTATGCTGAGATAGCTGTATAAATGAAATCAATTGTTTCTATTTAATGCATAGGTTTTTATCTATGGTTTGTTCGACTTCTGAAAACTTCATTCGACATGTCTCCCTGCGTCAACTGCAGATCTTTGAGGCTGTTGTCCGTCTCGGCGGGTATACGCGAGCCGCTCAAACACTGCATCTAACCCAGCCCACCGTCTCTATGCAGATCAAGAAGCTCAGTGAGGCCCTTGGACTTCCGTTACTCGAGCAGGTTGGCCGAAAAGCACAGCCTACGGCAGCCGGACGCGATGTCTACATCGCCGCGCAGGAGATTCTCGACAAGATGGTGGCACTGGGTGAATCTGCATCCGAACTCAAGGGCGTGGTCAAGGGCGAACTGCGCATTGCTGTCATCACCACAGCCAAGTATTTCATGCCTCACCTGCTTGGAGCATTTGTTGCAAAATATCCCCTGGTAAAACCCCGGCTCGCGGTCACCAACCGGACCAAGGCTCTAACGCGTCTCAAGGCCAACGAGGACGACCTGCTGATCATGGGGCGGGTTCCCAGGGAAGTGGCGGTAGAGGCCTACCCGTTTATCGACAACGAACTGGTGGTGGTGGCATCGCCCAGTCACTCCCTCTCGGGAGTGCGCAATATCTCGCTGAAACAACTGAGTCAGGAACGATTTCTGAGCCGCGAACCGGAATCGGGCACCCGAAAGGCAGTAGAACAGCTGTTTGCCGGTGATGGTCTCAAGCTTGAACCTTACATGGAGCTGGGCAGCATCGAAGCCATCAAGCAGGGCGTGATGGCCGGGCTGGGTCTCTCCGTGTTGTCGCGGTATAACCTGCGCCTGGAGTTGTCAGGCAAGTATATTGTGATATTGGATGTGGATGGTTTTCCACTGATACGCCGCTGGCATGCCGTCCACCTGCAGAGCAAGAAACTCTCGCTGGTGGCACGCACATTTCTCGACTTTATTCTCAACGAAAGTGGTGAAATTTTATCCTTCTGAGTGTGGCGGGTAAGGAGTCGCCCTGTGAAATTGCACCAACACTCTCCCGCCTACTCAATACTAAAGCCTGTAGGGCTCGAATATTGCCGCCAGGGTCACCACTACAAACTC
Source organism: Rhodothermales bacterium (assembly GCA_045106435.1). GTDB lineage: Bacteria > Bacteroidota > Rhodothermia > Rhodothermales > JAHQVL01 > JBCCIM01. The sequence goes on along the minus strand of JBGCEN010000456.1, from coordinate 2,466 downwards.
CCAAACAGGACGATGCAAGTGCACCTATACCACCGACATCACCCTTAATGCCATCGTGAATTGATTGTAGGCCACTTTTTCAATGACTCTGCCAACCCATCTGAAAGCGCTACAATGACCATGACAACATTCAACAGCGTCTTCCTCTTTTGACTCCCATGAAGAAGACCTCTGAACATGCGTTAGGATTGTTTTCGGGATTTTCAGAGCGAAATAGCAGCATAAGATATGGCGATAAAATAGACAAACGCAACAAGATAAAGTAATGAGGTAGTAAGCATGAGTGGGATATTCATGAATTCTCTTCGAGGTCGATATGGGTGAAGTGCTTGCAATGATAAAAAAATCAACCAGCATTAACTTCTCAGACCGCGGTTCTTCAGATATCTTGCAGAAAATTGTTTGCGCCATGGGGTTCAGTATTCTATGAAGCCTGTTTCAGGCAGGATTCCAAACATGAATCGAATCAGATCCACCATTCAGCCGCTATTGCTGAAGAGCGTGCAGATTGAACCCGGGGAGTGGTGTGCACTGCTGTGGTCGTTCAGCTATTTCTTTGCATTGTTGTGTAGTTATTACATCATCCGTCCGATGCGGGACGAGATGGGCATACTCGGCGGCGTCGAAAACCTGCATTGGCTGTTTACAGGAACGCTTTTAGCTATGACGGCTGCGATTCCCCTTTTTGGCTGGGTCAGTTCACGTTTTCCTCGGCGGCAATTCTTGCCCTATATCTATCTCTTTTTTATTGCAATGCTGTTGCTGTTTTATACCCTGATGGACGGCCAGGTCGTGCCGGTATACGTCGCTCGGGCATTTTTTATCTGGACCAGTGTTTTTAATCTGTTTGTGGTTTCTGTGTTCTGGAGTTTTATGGCGGATTTGTACAGCAACTCGCAGGCGCGCCGCTTGTTTGGCTTTATTGCTGCCGGCGGAACCGTTGGTGCTTTGACCGGACCGGCTTTAACCGCTCTATTGGTACAACCTCTTGGAGCGAGAAATTTATTACTGGTGTCGGCCCTGTTTCTATCCTGGGCAATTATCTGTATTGCCAGGCTGTCACTTTGGTCGGACTCGAATCGAGTCGGCAACAATGAAGCGTCGGAAAAACAGGATAAAAAACTGCTTGGCGGGGGCATCTGGGCCGGTATAGGAATGGTCGTTCGCTCTCCCTATTTGCTGGGTATTTGCCTGTTGATGTTATTCTTTACGATGCTGGCGACTTTTTTGTATTTGATGCAGGCTCAGATTATTCGTGATGCATTTGTCGACTCGACGCAACGTACGGCGCTGTTCGCGTCGATTGATCTCGCTGTAAATACGCTGACACTGGTGTTGCAGTTATTTCTCACAAGTCGATTGATAAAATGGTTTGGATTGGCAGCTGTGTTGGCGATGATTCCCCTGTTGCTTGCGGCTGGATTCATTCTTCTCAGTCTTTCACCTGTGCTGGCGATTTTGCTGGTTGTGCAGATCATTCGGCGTGCTGGCAACTACGCGGTGATGCGACCGGCGCGTGAAATGCTCTATGTTGTATTGAGTCGGGAGGAGAAGTACAAGGCGAAGAACTTTATTGATACTGTTGTTTATCGAACTGGCGATGCAGTAAGCGCCTGGGTATATGCCGGAATGCGGAGTCTCGGCATGACACTGTCAGGAATAGCATTGATTGCAGTGCCGCTGGCACTGATTTGGGCCTGGATTGCATTTGGCCTTGGTCGTCAACAAGCAAAAATAGACAAAAAGGATTAAGGAAGTTCTGATTAAGCCCTTGGGGCGCGGGGGTTTGGGGGAAGGGCCAAGCAAATACTCGCTATAATTGATTGATAATTACCCCTTTCCCCATGGAAAACTTGAGGGAAAACTCTGATCAAGACGCCGAGCGACTTGATCAGTGTTATTTTAACTCTTTAACGAAGAGCGGAAAATGAAAAATACAGCAACTATGAGTCGGCGACAATTTATAAGTATTGCGGGAATACTGACGGCGGGACTGGTTCTACCCAGTGGTGCGTTCGCGTCATCAGATCGAATACTCAAGGTGATTCCAAAAACAGGCGAGAAACTACCTGTCATCGGCATGGGCACCTCGCGGACGTTTGATGCCAGTGGAGATGTCGAGTTGCTCGCACGATTGCAGCAGGTTACCCAGGCGTTTTTTGACATGGGGGGCGGAATGATCGATTCATCGCCCATGTATGGATCTGCGCAGCAAGTGATCGGGCAATTGCTGCCGAAGATGAAAGGAAAAAAGAGTCTGTTTGCAGCTACAAAAGTCTGGATTGATGGTAAAAAAGAAGGCATTGAGCAGATGGAAAAATCCCGGCAACAGTGGGGCATCAAACGCTTTGACCTGATGCAGATTCATAACCTGGTCGACTGGGAGCGACATCTCGAAACCCTGAAACAGATGAAGGCTGATGGGGAGATTCGCTATATCGGCATTACGACCTCACATGGCCGATA
>JBGCEN010000455.1:0-7574 GCA_045106435.1 Rhodothermales bacterium | reverse complement strand
TTACCGAACGACCATCCGATCTGGAGTATTTTTTATGATATTGATCCCGTAGAAGCGCCGGCGCTGGTGGGCGGCAGGGGCTATTTTACCAAATACGATGACACCTATCTCGGCTATTTTGATGAAAACGGCCGACTTATGGCGTTGGCCCTTTATAATCAGGACATTGGCGACGGCTGGGAATGGCCAGATCGCAATTTTGCAGATGCTTCTACGTTAAGTTTTCAAATGGGCGTTAATTTCTTGATCTACGCCTTTACGCATTGAGTATTCAGTATTCAGTTCTCAGTGTTCAGGACAAATTGCAAGAAACCTTGAACGCTAAACTTTGAACACTAAACCCAAAAGATAGTGAGCGAACCCGGCACGAATGACCTTTCGGAAAATGAGATCCTTCAGCGGTTGCAGGAAGGGAAAGCGCAAATCATCGCCCAATTAAAGAAAAGAATTGTAGGGCAGACAGAAGTTATTGAGAAAGTATTGATCGCTCTTTTTGCCGGCGGACATTGTCTGATTACCGGTGTGCCGGGGCTTGCAAAAACATTGCTGATTAAGTCGCTGGGAGAAATACTCGACCTGTCTTACAAGCGGATCCAGTTTACGCCCGATCTGATGCCGGCGGATATCACAGGTATCGATGTGATCGAAGAAGATCGCAGCCAGGGGACCCGCAACATCAAGTTTATCAAAGGGCCCATTTTTGCCAATATCATTCTGGCTGATGAGATTAACCGTACGCCGCCCAAAACACAGTCGGCTTTGCTGGAGGCCATGCAGGAATACCAGGTGACTTCCGGTGGGGAGCAGATGCTGCTCGAAAGGCCGTTCTTTGTGCTCGCAACACAAAACCCAATCGAACTTGAGGGTACGTATCCACTGCCAGAAGCACAGTTGGACCGCTTTATGTTCAATATTGTCATTGATTATCTCTCCGCCGAAGATGAACTGGAAGTGGCCATGTCCACAACCTCTGAAGATCAGGAAGATTTGACGACCGTCCTTGCCGGCAAAGATGTAATGGAATTTCATCGACTGGTCAAAAAGGTGTATGTGCCGCAAAATGTAGGAGAGTTTGCCGTCTCTGTTGTACGCAGCACACGTCCTGAATCAGACGATGCACCGGATTATGTTAAGAAATGGGTGCGGTGGGGTGCCGGCCTGAGAGCCATTCAATATTTACTGCTCGGGAGCAAGGTGCGCGCTGTATTTCGCGGACGATACAACGTCTCTATCGAAGACGTCAAAGCCCTCGCACCAGACGTTTTACGACATCGCGTACTAACCAATTTCTACGCAGAATCTGAAAACATTACCGTCGAACACATAATCAACCGGATTCTCGAAGAGGCCAAAGAACCCGTTTCAGGCCTGGCTTAATTCCAAAATCAACGCGCTCGCACGGGAGATTCACGAATCTCCCCAACGGGACTTTCCCCATAAGTTTTACGCCAACAAAAAACCAATATGCAAACCCAGCCGGCCTTGCGATTTATCAAGCCAGAAGTTCTTTCAAGAATTTCGAACTTGCAATTGCTTGCGCGAACGGTTGTGGAAGGATTTCTTTCAGGACTCCACAAGAGCCCGTACAAAGGTTCAAGCGTAGAGTTTATGTCGTATCGCCCCTACATACACGGGGATGATCCAATGCATGTAGACTGGAAGCTTTATGCGCGTACTGATCGGTTGTATGTAAAGGAATACGAGGATGAAACGAATACATCGTTTAATCTGCTGGTAGACATCAGTCCATCCATGGGCTTTTCATCCAGTGCCGTTTCCAAGCTTGATTATGCTTTTTACCTCGCGGCTTCTTTGGGCTATTTTATGTGGCAACAGCAAGAGGCCGTCGGGTTAACGCTTTTTGATGACAAGATTGTGCAGCGGGTCCCGCCGAGAAAGGCTTCGGGCCATCTGCTCACGATTCTGCAGCAGATGCATAAAGCTGAACTGGGTGCGCCTACCAATATGGGCAAGCCACTGCATCAGCTGGCTGAACTTCAGAAAAGCCGGGGTTTTGTTGTGTTGATATCTGATTTGCTGGATGATCCTGAAGAGATCATCAATGGCATCAGACACTTCAGATACGCCGGCAACGACGTAATCGTTTTTCATCTTTTCGATATGCAGGAAATCAATTTTGAGTATTCCGATATGATCGAATTTGAAGACCTCGAAACTGGCGAGAAAATGTTACTGGTTGCTGAATCTGCAAAAGATCTATACAAAAAGAACCTCGAAGAATATAAAACCAGACTCTACGAGCAGTGTGCTGTATTGGGTGCCGATTATCATCTGGTCACAACCGATCAGCCCCTGGACCACGCCCTCTTCCAATTCCTGGCTGCAAGGAATAAGAGAGGGAAGTAATCAGTAATCAGATATCAGTAATCAGCTTTTCTGAAAACTGATCACTGAAAACTGATCACTGTAAACTGACAACCAATTTTAACTTTTGAATTTTAACTTTTCACTTTGAAATAAAGATTTGTCCTTTTTAAGCCCCATATTCCTGTTTGCACTGGCTACGGCCCTGTTGCCGATTCTGTACCATTTGGTGCGGCGGGTGCAGGCTAAGAAAGTGCAGTTCAGTTCTTTGATGTTTCTGAAAATGACGCCCAAAGAAGTGGTGCGTCAACGCAGGATTCAGCACTGGCTTTTAATGGCTCTTCGATGCTTTTTACTGGCATTGCTGGCGTTTGCATTTGCCCGCCCATTTGTCGCTAAAGAGAATATTCCCTTCGTTTCTCAGCGTGAAGACCGATCTATTGTGCTGGTTGTGGACAATTCCTACAGTATGCAATACGACAATCTCTTCGAACAGGCAAAAGCCGCAGCCTTGCAGAAATTGGGCGAGGCGTCTGGAGATGATGAGTATTCGGTCATCCTGTTTTCAGATGAAACGCAGCAAGTCACTCCGTTGTCGTCAGACATTGCGCTGCACGAGAATGTAATCAACAATGTTATAGAGCCAAGCTACCGGACCACAGATTTTTATCAGCCGCTACGTCTGGCAGAAGAGATTCTTGCTGAATCGAGGCATTCCAACCAGCACATTGTATTGATTTCAGATCTACAGTTGGGCGGTTGGAAAGGGGCATTTGAGAATTGGAAGCTGAACGAGTCTGTTTCATTTGAAGTGGTAAATCTCGCTGAAGAGCCGCGTTCGAACTTTTATATAGAGGACTTCAGCATATCCGAAAAGAGATCATCTGGTTTACTGGTGCACCGCTTCGATGCGCGACTTGGAGCAGAAGGGGATGCTACAACGGAGGCTGTATCGCTTGAATTAGCCGTTGATGGAAACAAGATTGGCGATGCCAGTTTGCCGGCGTCATCCGTCAGGCGATCTTCCATCCAGTACAATGCACCGCGTGAAGGTTTTTTCCAGGGCGATGTTAAATTACCCGGTGATGCACTGGATGTTGATGACACCCGATATTTCACGTTCTCTGTAGAAGGCCGGCCGACACTGCTTGGGCTCGGTGGATCCCGCAGAGATCCTGAGCACGCCGTTTACTATCTGGATCGAGCATTTAATCAGGGAGATCAGTCGATTTATTCGTTTACCGAATCCAGGCCGGCCAGCATCTCAAGGGCCATACTCCGCGATGCCAATGTGGTGTTCTTGTCTTCCGGCAATCCACTTGAAAGAGAAATCACGGCATTAAAAAGCTTTGTAGAAAGTGGCGGGAGCGTCGTGGTTTCCTTTGGGAGCCAGACAACAGTGCCGGCTTTCTCTCGTATGTTGCAAGCACTCGAGATTGGATCGGTGTCGGACGTTGTACGGGCATCATCGGTGCAGGGATATGACGCGATCATCGGAGAAGTTGATATGCGGCATCCTGTGTTCTCAGTGTTTGCTACCTCGGGTTCAGGATCGATTTTCAGGCCACGTTTTCGCCAATATGCACAGATCACTCCGGATTCATCAGCCAGTGTGTTGGGGCGATTTGATTCGGAAGATCCTTTCTTGATCGAAAAAGAATTAGGCCAAGGCAAAGTGTTGGTTTATGCATCGAGCTTCAGCCCGGAATGGACCGACTTCCCCATTAGCGAGATGTACATCCCATTCCTGTATCAGTTGACCAGATATGCCTTGCAAACAAGCACTGATCAACGTATGTACACGGTGGGTGAACTTGTACGACTCGAAGGTCCTGTCGGTGCTTCATGGGATGTCCGCGGGCCTGATGGTACAATTTTTAAGGTAGAAATGGATACGGAAGGGCAGGGCTTTTTCGAAGAAACGGAATTGCCTGGCCATTATGTAGCCGCAAGAGGAAACGAGCAGCGGTTCTTTTCCGTCAATGTTGATGTTAAAGAATCGGTTTTGGAAGGTAGAGATGCAGAGGAAGCATATGGTGCCGTTGTGCCGCCTCCCGGCGATGTGCCCGTGTCTGTTGAATTGGCGCGGACGCTTGAGCTGGACGATGAAGAGCGGCAACAAAAATTCTGGAGGTACGTCATTTTATGTATGATTCTCCTCTATGCGGTAGAGACCGTGATTGCAAACCGTAAGCGTAAGGGTAGCTGACAAATAGCTGGTTAATAAATAGACAGCCAAAAACAGACAGCAAAAGAAAATGCCTGTATCAACATATCAAGTACGAGCCCTCGTAGAAAAAGTACGCAAGCGCTGGCGTACCCGCGCTGTGCTACAGGGAGTCTCCCTGGCATTATTGACGGCGCTTTTCTTTGCCGCGCTCTTCTTTCTGATCTATTTCCAGACAGAAACGAATCTCGACTATCTGTTAATGGGATTGGGTGTGGCAGCCATTGCTGTGCTCTATGTTGCCGGCCGATACGCAATCGCGCCGTTGTTCAGGCAACTGGATGACAAGCAGATTGCCATGTACATCGAAGAGCGAATCCCCGGACTGGAAGATCGCTTGAATAGCGCTGTTGAAGTCGGCAATGCACGGCCTATGGACGATTCCATTGTGAGCAAGCTCATCGATGATGTGAGCCGGCAGATCAAAGCCATCCCGCTGACGACGGTGGTTGACCAGAAAAAGCAGCGGATTTTATCCTATGTGGCTGGCGGTTTTCTTGTGCTTTTTGTGGTCTTTGGATATAACAAAGCGGATGATATCGTTGGCGTATTCTCAGGCGCCGGCGTATCGATGGCCGCAACACCAGAGAAGCCTTACATGACGGTGTCTCCGGGAAGCATCGAAATTGAAAAAGGGGAGTCTCAGGAAATTATTTCAGCGCTCCGCGATGCCAGCGAAGACGATGTGATGCTGCACTATAAAATCGGTGCAGGGGAGTGGCTCAAGGAATCCATGAATAAGGGGGTAGGGCAGCCTGCCTATTTGTATCAGTTTATCAATGTGCAGGAGCCTATACAGTACTTCATTCTGCATAATGAAATGCAGTCTGAAACGTTTGATATTACCCTCTATGAATTCCCGGCTGTGGGCCAGATTGATCTTCGGTACACGTACCCTGAATACACAGGCATTCCGGCAAGAACTGAGCAGAATACAGGGGATATCCGTGGGCTGAAAGATGCCTCGGTTGGTTTTTCAATTGCTACGACAGGCGCTGTTGAGACGGCCGAAATGGTTTTCGAAAGCGGCCGGCGTATTACACTGAACGATGCCGGAGACGGTGCTTATCGGACCCAGATCAAGTTGTCGGCTGACGACTATTATCACGTCGAGCTCACCGATCAGGCCGGAAAAATGAACAAATTTCCCGTCGAATACCAGATTGTTGTACAAGAAGACCAGAAACCCGTCGTTTCGCTGACCGAGCCGCAACGTGATGTGCGCGTAAATGCGATTGAAGAAGTTCTTATAGCCGCTACAGCAACAGATGACTATGGTGTTAAAGACTTACGTCTTCACATATCTGTGAACGGAGAAGATGAAGAAGTCCATCCGCTGATTCAGCAAGGAAAAAAAGGCGTACAGGAAGCAGACGGCGACTATGTGGTCTTTTTGGAAGATTTCACGCTAGAGCCGGGGGATATCATTTCGTACTACATAGAAGCGGAAGATTTCTACGATCAGCATGGTCCGGAAGCCACTGATATGTATTTCATTGAAGTGATTCCTTTTGATCAGCGATTTACACAGGAGAACAACGCCGGCGGCGGACAGGGCGGCGGTATGCAAAGCCGGACCGTTATAAGTCAGCAGGAAATTGTAGCAGCCACGTGGCGGTTGTTAAGGCAGCGCGATAATGAAACCGAAGAGTCTTATGCGCAAGGAGCAGAAGGCCTTTCTCGTGCGCAAGCCAATCTGATGAACGACATTGAAGAACGCCTGAGCGCAACCACCTTTACCGTTGAGCTGCGCTCTGATCCGGAGGTGCAAAAAGTGGCCGAGCTACTGAGGCAGGCCGTTGATGCGATGAAGGAGGCGATCAATGAATTGGATGATGTTGAACTCGACAACGCGCTGGCGCCGGAAAGACGCGCGCTAAACTTCTTACTAAAAGCAGATGCGCTCAATCGGGATCGCAATGTGACGCGAAACGAGAGCCAGGCCGGCGGTGGTGGCGGAGGCAGCAGTATGGAAGATCGCATGACTGAGTTGATGGATCTGGAACTGGATATTTCACGCGATAAATATGAGATCCAGCAACAACAAGGTTCGCAATCTGCGCAAGAGCAGCAACAAATGGATGAAACGCTGGATCGGATCAAGGAGCTTGCGCGCCGGCAGCAACGAACTGCCAACCAGAATCGTCCGGAGCAAATGCAGGGTGAAGATAAAAAACGATATATCGAACGCCTGAAACGCGAACAGGATGAGTTGAGAAAGCAAACTGAGGACTTGGCAAAAAGCTTGCAGAACCAGCAACAACAGAGTTCACAGCAAGGTTCACAGCAAGGGCAGTCTCAGGAAGGACAGCAGGGCCAGCAAAGTGGTTCACAACAAAGTGGGTCGCAGCAAGGTTCACAACAGAGCCAGGATGCGCAGAAGCAGGTGCAGGAAGGATTACAGCGTGCCATGGAGCATATGCGTGATGCAGAGCGGGCGCTCAGAAACAACGATGAGCAACGCGCCGCTGCGAGTCAGCAGCAGGCCCTGAATGAATTGGATAAGTTACAGCAGGACCTGCAAGTAGCCGGCGCTGAGACCACAAGAGAAATGCTTGATGATCTCAGCAAAGAGTTTGATGACCTCAGTAAACAGGAAGGCCAGCTTACTGAAGACATCGATAAGGTGCTTAGAGATGCTGAGCAAAACAATGGCCGCGTGCCTGTGAGTGAACTGGATCGGCTGGAAGAAAACAGAGGCAACTTGCGGGCGAAGTTTGACCAGTTTAAAAATCAGGCTGAAGCTGTAGAGAAAAGCACACGCACCGAAGATCCGGACGTGGCATCGTCTCTTCGTAATATGATGCAGCAAATGCGGCGTGATGAGCTGGATAAAAAATTGGCTGATTCTGAAAAAGCCCTCGCGAATCGCTGGCTGGATTATGCTGAGCGTCTGCAAGATGAAATCCAGACCGGCATGGGACGCATGGAAACTGAAATGCGCGAGTTGGAAAACACACTCCCTCAAACTGATGAAGAGCAGCTTCGCCGCGCGCTATCAGACCTTAAGAACTTGATGGAC
>JBGCEN010000454.1:0-17943 GCA_045106435.1 Rhodothermales bacterium | reverse complement strand
TCGAGGAAGGAGTGGGTATGGCCGCCGAAAACGAAGTCGATGCCCGGGACCAACTGCGCGAGGTCGGTGTCGCTTACTTTGTCGCTGCGGTAGTTGTAGCCCAGATGGGAGAGGCAAATGACGAGGTGGCAGCCGGCGTTTCTGAGGGTTTCTACTTGTTGCTTTGCCGCCACGATAGGGTCGTTGTACGTTACGCCTTCGTGTAATGAAGGCAGTACAAGTGATTGGAATTCGATGCCGAGGCCAAAAATGCCCACTTTTACAGGACCGAGCATTTTGATGGTATGTGGCTTGACATGCGGTGCCAACGGAGACTGGGAGGCATCGTAGTTGGCTGATACAAACTCAAAATCGGCATGCGGAAGCATTTCAACGAGGCCGTTAACGCCATTGTCAAAATCGTGATTGCCCAGTGTGGCCACGTCATAGTGCATGGCAGACATGGTTTTGAATTCAATCTCACCGTTGAAGAAATTGAAATAGGGTGTACCCTGGAAGATGTCGCCGCTGTCGAGGAGCAGCACATGCTCGTTGTTTTGCCTCACTTGCTTGACAAGCGCCGCCCGGCGTGCTGCACCGCCCATGCCTTCGTTTCTGCCACCGTCCATCGGAAAAGGATCGATGCGGGAGTGGGTGTCATTTGTATGCAGGATGACGAGGCGAACTTCATCGCCGGCCAAAGCAGAAAGGGGGGCGAGAAACGTACCAGCAGTGCCGGCACCAAGGGTTTGAAGAAAATTGCGACGAAGCATAATTCGTATTCGATTTCAGGAAGCTACAAAAATATTACCGACTCAGAGACCCACCGACTCACCGACTACCAAGCGAAATCCTGCCCGTTACTTGCGGATTTATCGTCCCTGTATCTCTAATGTAAGTGATGTAAGCATCTCGCAGGAGCATATTTAAGTCCTTACGATTTACAGGTTGCCAGATTGCAGAAAACCGTCCACCTCCGTTTGCCAGATAATCGGAAGTCACCAGTTTATACACTTTGTCTGCCTGTAACGGTTCATCGCCTACCAGGATGTCAAAAGCTGATCCCGTTTCTTCGTTTATTTTAAACGTAAAGCCGGCAATCGGTTCGCCGCGTGCTGCAGCAATTTGCTGCGCCAATGAGTCAACTTGTACACCGGTCAACCCCAGTACCGTCATCATATTTTCGAAAGGCATCAGCTCGAAGATTTCTCCAACCGTGATGGGGCCGGGTGCAATGGATACGCGTAATCCACCATTGTTGGTCAGGGCCATGTCGATGGATGTATCATACCTGTCACGTGCTACAATGAGCATCGCGTCTGCTGCCATATTGCCGAGTCCGCTTTCGAGTCCGCCTTTTTGCAGGAGGACTTCGGCGTTGCCGATGACTTCACTTGTTGCTTCAATAAGTCGCTGCCTGAAAGGCTCAATGAGGGCCTCCACCGCGGGATCTGGGTCCAGCGAATCACCAATCACGGTGAAACCAGCCGGCGCCTCCACAAGCTGCAAGGCAGCATCAGGTTGCGTAGATTTGCAACCAAGTGAAAAGGCGCTGATTAAAAAGACCAATAAATAATAACGAGCACGCATTATAAAGCTGTTTGCAGCGAATGGGTTGGGATTCAGGATGTCGAAAGCCAAGATACGCCGTAAAAAGGAAAGGGGTGTACTGCTTCGATATTTTAGCGTTGGAAAACTTGTATTAAGTTAAAAGGCAAAAGTTAAAAGGCAAAAGCTAAAAGTTAAATTTCCCTAAACCCTAAACCCTAAACCCTAAACCCTAAACCCCGCATGGCCGGCAATACATCCAAGGCAATTCCCATCACCATCCTCTCAGGTTTTCTGGGCGCCGGGAAAACAACGCTGTTGAACCATTTACTGCAGGACGATCATGGGTTACGCGTTGGGGTGTTGGTGAACGATTTTGGGGAAATAAATATTGATGCGGCGCTCATAGAAACAGTGGATGAAGACGTTGTGAGCCTGGAGAATGGCTGCATTTGCTGCTCTATCAGAGAGGACTTGCTGGATGTGATTTGGGCCTTGCTTGAGCGCCCTGATTGTCCAGAGTATTTGATTATCGAAGCCAGCGGGATCGCTGATCCTTCTGCTATCGCTTTTACTTTTTCTGCGCCAGGCATCAGAGAAACGGTGCGTTTGGATGCGGTTGTGACGCTGGTAGATTGTGATCAGGTATTTGATGACCGGCCGGCTGATGTGCAGGCGTTGATGGTAGATCAATTGATGTCAGCGCAGATCATTGTGTTGAATAAGGCCGATCGGGTTGATGCAGCCCGGTATGCTCAGGTAGAAACATGGGCAACGGAAATATCGCCCCGCGCTGTATTGATTAAGGCGTTTCATGGGCGCGTGCCGGCCTCGTTTCTGCTTGATGTAGATCTTGTCGGTGATACAGCGCTGTTGCCAACAGGAAAGAAGCCGGCTTTCAAAACATGGAGCTTTACATCGGAACAGCCCATCACTTCGTTACGCGTATTGAATCATGCGCTGAAGCAGTTGCCTGAAGGCATTGTGCGGGTCAAAGGCATTATATATCTACAGGACATGCCTGATAAACAGATCATCGTTCACCGGGTAGGAAAACGGACTAATGTCTATCCCGGCAACGATTGGGGAGACGCCATGCCATGTACCAAACTGGTTGCCATCGGATTGGCAGACGTAGACTTAGCTGATGGATTTGCAGCTTGGTTTGGCGTATAGCTACAAGCCCTTCGAAATTGAAAATTCCTTGTTGGTTATTGGATATTCCAGGTTTTGTCTATTCAGACAAAACCTAAAACGTTTCCTCATAAATTACCCGATCATTCCCATCTTTCAAACGAAGCTCGTCAAGCGCACCTTGGCCAGAAAACACGAACCACAGGCCAACTATCTTGCCCATTTCATTGGAGTAGCTCAATTCATAGGGGATATTGGTTCCTATTTGAATGCGAACATTTTTGTCGACGACTTTTACTGATATAGATTGCCAGTTTGCATAATCTGCGCCGAGCGGACCCATGTCGTGATCTTCGCCGGTGTGATATTCGTCGCCGGCTACTACGTGCATTGCGCCGGCGCATCCAGGAATATCAAAAGGAAACCTGATGATGCCTTGCTCTGCTCTGATTGTAAGTTGCGCGCCCCTGCACGGTTTACTCGTATTGGGCTTGAGGTGACGCATCACAGCTTCCAACGAAAAATTCTCCGACTGTAATGGGCCAAAATCCTGCACATAATAAAATCCGGAAACATGATCAGGGCTACTAATATCATATCCTTCTGCCGAGACCCATTTCTCTGAGATGGCCAGCGATCCATCTTTTAAAAGCGCCTCTTCTGGCAAATAAATGGGCATGTCCTTTAGTATCATCGCAGACCATTGATTGGTTTTGACATGCACCGGCAATTCTTTGATGATGCTGTCGTTGGCGATGAGTTTTGCGTTGTAGTAGCCAGGGTAGAAATAAATAGAAGAGTGAACGTTATTTTGCGCTGAGATTTTCGTCCTTCGTCTGCTGTCCCACGATTGTTGAATGAAAAAGCTGTCTCCCTGGATGTTGCTTACGTCGTATTCAAAAATGACGGTGTTTGGGAGATCATTGGCAAGCGATCGGGTGACAAATTTTATTGGGGTAGCCTTTGTTTGTTCATCACCTGCTGATCCTGAAAACCGGATGCCAAGCCAGATTACTGAAGCAGCGCCCAGCAGGAGCATAAATATCGAAAGTGCGAGGACAGGCGTTCGTTTTTTCTCTAAATCAACAGTTGGGGTAGAAGCTGTGGTTGCCGGCTCCTCGGCGATATCATTGATTGTCGTCGTGTATTCTCGCCACGACTTGTGCTCCAGGAATACAGCCAGCGTATCCAGCGAATGCCGGCTGGGGCTGCTGTCGTAAGCAACGCGCCCCCATATACGTTTTAACGTTGTGGCACTAATGACCTGGCCGGTCTTGTCCTGCATCTGTATGCTCAATTCCTCAAAGTCCTGGGTGGCCCAGGATTCGGAAGGCCCCCAGTTAAGCTTCTTTTCAATCTGAAGTCGACAGTGTGCGAGGTAGCTTTCTTGCATAATCTATAACGTCGCGTAGCTTGTAAGATGCGTTTAATGCCCGATTCGGTGCCCTGCATGAACTTGCACGGTATTGAATCAACTATGAATGGGATATCGAAGGGTAATTGGTTTAGTTACAGACCATGATAGAAAAAGGTCGGAGACACGTGCAAACCTTTATCTGTAAAATCAACCATAAGAGCTTTGAAAATGAAACGTACGGCAATATACCTGACGAGCTTTATGCTTTTGACTATAGTAGGACTTTCTGCATGTTATGGGCAGAATGGTCATGGTCAACAGCATCTCGAACAGCGCGATCAATTCACATCATTCGATGGAACGCAGATATCCAGTAAGGCGCTCGACCAGTTCATCGAAGAGCAAATGAGTGCCCTGGATATGCCCGGGTTATCCATTGCTGTGATCAACGACGCAAAAATTGTTTATCACCGGACGTTTGGTGTAACGAATACGCAGAATGGGCAAGCCATCGATGATGAAACCGTGTTTGAAGCAGCATCTATGTCCAAGCCTGTACTTGCATACTTTGCGATGGCTATGGTTGAGGATGGGTTACTGGATCTGGATACACCGTTGCATAAATATCTGCCAAACTACGATTTGGATTACGACAAACGGTACGAGCAGATTACAGCGCGTATGGTGCTTAATCATACGACAGGTATGCCGAACTGGCGCTATGAAAACAAAATGCAGTATCTAAACCTGAAATTTGACCCCGGTACACAGTTTTCTTACTCAGGAGAGGGGTACGAGTATCTTGGGAACGTGATTGCACATCTTCGCGGAGGGACGAGAACAGATCTTGAGGCCTGGATAAAGAAAGAGGTGTTTGAGCCGGCAGGAGCTGATCAAGCCCACTACCTTTGGAATGAATACCTGGAAGAACACAAAGCGAGCGGCCATGTCAATGGTATGCCGAATAACATTTATCAGCCATTATTACCAAGTATGGCGGGCGGCTTGCATATTGACGCCGTAGGTTTTGCTCAGTTCATGATTGCCATGATGAATGAAGACGGTCTCGATGAGGCGTCATACGATGAGCTTTTTTCAACGCAATGGACCCTTCCTGATAATCACGACTTTGTTGTAAACTACGATCAAAGCGAATGGTCGCTCGGGTTTGCGATAGAGCCGGCGCCGGATGGCAATATCTATGCACACGGTGGGAATAATGGAGATTTTCAATCCTATTTTGAATTCTCGAAAGACAAGAAAATTGGCTACGTGTTTTTAAGCAACAGTAATGTTGGTGAGCGTTTTACCCATATCCTGAAACCCTTCCTCCGAACAGGCAGCCCATCGGGACTGGATAAGAAATATGATGTGGTTGATAGACGTATAAAGGGGTATGAAGATGACCAGTTTAAAGGGGTAGAATTGACTGCATCTTCTGGTGATGGATTTGCCTGGATAAATGATCAGGCATTTTCTGAAGGCACCATTGAAATGGATATCAAAGGGGAAAACAACCCGGGGGCAAGCTTCGTCGGGATTGCGTTTCATGGCGAAGACAGGAACACGTTTGAGGGCATTTACTTCCGACCCTTCAATTTTCAGTCAGATGACGCTGGGCGTCGCAGCCATAGCGTGCAGTATCACAGCCTGCCTGAACATTCCTGGCGTGTGTTGCGGTCTGAATTTCCTGACGCCTACGAGGCAGAGATTCCGCTGCCTCCCGATCCTGATGGCTGGTTTCATGCACGCATTGAAGTGGAAAAAAACCAGATAACCGTTTATGTAGATGACATAAAGGAGCCTGTGCTTCAGGTTGAGTCGCTAAGCGGGCGTACGTCTGGTAAAATAGGGTTGTGGGTCGGGTCAAATTCTTCGGGTCGTTTTGCAAACGTGCAAATCACTGAGCGGTAGGGAAAATGAGTTGTTGGTTCCAGGTTTGCAGTCGCCATCGATCAGTTTTGAGTGCGTATTACATCTCATTACTGGTGACTGTAAACTTGGAATATTGGTTAAGGCAAAACCTTTTTTGGTATTTGGCAGTTAGCCGGCCTATGGAAAATGCCCTGAATACCATTGCCATTGTAGGATTTCCAGAAACTGGGAAAACGAAAATCAAGGAGCATCTAGAAACGCCGGCGGATCTTTCATTTGCGTTTACCGAGCTTCCTGGCGTTGTCATGTTGGGAAGGAATACCCCCAGCGAAACAGAAACGTACGACTTCCTGTTGGGCCGCGGTAAAAAATCGCCCTTTGGCATTATTGCCGTTGCTGATGCTTCCGACTTGGAACGTCAATTATATCTCGCCTTTCAGCTGATTGACTTAAGGTTGCCACTGGTTTTGTGCATCACTGGAGAAGCACGCGCCAAGGGCGTTACGATCAGTACAGAGCGCCTGTCTTCCATGATTGGTGTACCAGTGCTTTCGATACCAACCAGCGGAGATAAACTTCAATCATTAATTACTGACTGGAGTGCAACTGATGTTGAAAAAGTTAAACGGAAGCCTGAGCATTGGCGCCCTTCAGTTGCCCTGGCAAACGCCTATCAGCATCTTGATTCCCAATGGATTCACAAGCACCTCGGTTTATACACAGGGGCCAGATTGGTCGAAGGACTCAGGTTACTTACCGTCCCCGGTGCTGTTGAAGAGTATGAAGTTCATCCAGCATACAAATCGTTGCTTCGATACCTCGATGAGGCGCGTGAGATATTAGAGGAGAAGAATGTGAATTGGACAACCGTAGAGGTGATCCAGCGGAGCAAATGGATCGGGCAGACCTTCAATTCAGCAGTTACTCGAACCGCGGATGCATCAGCAATGCAGGATACAGATGAAAAGAATTGGTTGAAGTGGTGGAGGGGATTGTTTAAAGCCCGGTGATGAGCGAGTTCTTGTACGCTGTAAAATAACGAGCATCCTTACCTTTTTCAGGAATGCCTTTCTACTGTAAAGAAGAAAATAAAAGCACCATTGCGCAATATGGAATTGGTTTGTTACCCGTCTATGTAAATGTATGTTAGCCGAATTTAGGGGATGGCTGCATCAATAGGTTGTAGCAGAATGGAGCAAATGCGCTATATCTTTTGTGTTAAATAACAGATTATAATACCCTCTGAATCAGTGTTTTTAGCGTTCTTTGTCCATGTTTTGCAGACTTAACACTGCCTTGTTAAGTCTGCCTTGTTAAGCCTGCCTTGTTAAGTCTGCAATGTTAAGGTTGTCCCCCTTCTCTTTTATTGTTCAGCAGATAGAATTGATCGAGTGGTAAAGGGTCTGCAAACAGGCATAAAGGCTCATACAGAAATTAGACCCCGAATAAATTTGCGCAACGCTGATCATATCATTTCAGCGCCAATCATCGGCAGCATTTAAAAAGTAAACAGTAAGGAATAATGAGAAATAAAGTATTTGGATTATGCATTGCCATGATGGGTCTGGTAATGGTGAATGCATACGGCCAGGATAAGCCGATGAAGTGGGGCAAGGTCAATATGGAAGAGCTTCAGATGAGTGATTATGCGGCAGATACGAATGCAACGGCTGTTATCCTCGGCGAATTTGGGGAGTTAGAAGTATTGCAAACTGGCGAGGTAGAATACAATTATCACGTGCGTGTAAAGCTCTTGTCTGAGGCTGCCTATGATGCGTGGGGGACGTATAATCTGTTTTATAATACAGGTAAATATGGCTCGCGCATTAGAAATGTAGAAGGGAATACATTTGTCATTGGAAGTAACGGGAAGTCAGTACGGCATAAGCTTGGAAAGAAATCGATTTTCAAGGAGAAGCTCGATGGACAGTATGAGCAGCTTCGGTTTACGTTGCCGGCTTTAGAGCCGGGCGCTGTTGTTGAATTTCGCTACAAAATGATATCCGATTCGCCAGTTAATTTGCCGGATTGGGACTTTCAGCACAGTGAGCCCACCCGTTGGTCTGAGTTAAGGGCAGACTTTTCTGATTACTACAATTATGTACGCGTTTCGAACATACTCAATTACACGATCCAGGAATCCACTCCCAATGTGGGCATGCGGTCGACAAGTCACCGTTGGGCGTTAAATGATGTGCCGGCACTTCGTGAAGAACCCTTTGTGACAACGGTAGAGGATTATCGACTGAAAATGGAGTTTCAGCTTGCGAGCTACTACACGAATGTGGGCATGACCAATTTTATGCGGAGTTGGGAAGAGCTGGCTGAAGAGCTTAGAAGCATATCTGAATTTGGGCGGGCTTTTAAGCCATCCAAAGACATAAAGAAGTTATCAGAGGAGATTACGCAAGGCAAGACCTCCAGCAAAGAGAAAATGATCGCCGTTTATAACTATGTGCATGATAATCACATATGGGATGGGGGATACGACTATGTGCCGGAAAGAAGTATGAAAGACGTGCTAAAGACTGAGCGCGCATCCAATGCTGAGCAGGTTGTAATGATGGTTTCGATGTTACGCGCGGCCGGCGTAGAGGCCAATCCTGTTTTGATAAGCACACGGCAACATGGAAAGGTCAAGAAGGAGTATCCACTGTTTACTCAGTTTAATTATCTGATCGCGCATGTGAAAGCTGGTGGAGAGGACTTTCTGCTAGATGCAACGGGAGAAAAAAGTCCTTATAACATGCTTCCCAAACGTGCCTTGAATGGGTTTGGCTGGATGGTGACGAAGGACAAAAATGAATGGGTACCCGTTTCGACAAAAGCGAAATACACTCAGCTAAATAGCTTGGTAGGGACACTCAGTGCAGATGGTTCTTTTTCTTTTGATCTCACCAGCTCTAATTCAGGATACAGGGCATTCGAGTTACGCAACGCGTTGGACGAGCTCGATGAAAGGCAATTTGTACAAGAAAAGATCATCGATAAAACAGGTGGATTTGACCTGCAAGATATTGTTATCAGCAATGAGGATAGCTTGATGAAGCCGCTGAATGTAGAGGCTAAAGTCAACATTGATAACTTTGGAATGGTCGCCGGCGACTTTATATACGTAAGTCCACACGCAGTAAATACCTGGGAAGAAAACCCGCTCCGTTTACCGGAGAGAACGTTTCCTGTAGACTTTGGCTTTGCACGAGATTATATCTATACCCTGCGTTTGCAACTGCCGGAAGGATATGCATTACATGAGCAGCCCCGTGACGTGAGTTATCGTCTGCCGTTAAAAGGAGGCGCATTTAGAAGACAGTTCCAAACAGAAGGCAATGTACTGGTTGTGCAGTCCAGGCTAACGCTTGCCAATGCTTCATATTCTCCCAAGGTGTATCAGAACCTGCGCGAAATGTATGACAAAGTTATTGCAGCCCAGGCAGATCAGATTGTACTCAAGAAAATTACAGACGCCGGCCACTAAATCATGAAGGAGTGTATGAAAGTTTTTGGCCTGGTTTTACTTCTTATTGCAGTTGTGTCGAACAGTGCGGCAGCGCAGGATATACCAGCCGGCGTTGATCAGACGTTCAGCATTGAATCCATGAATCCATCGCTGACGTTTAGCATGGCCGACGCGGTTGTGCGATTGGACAATCAGCAGTTTGAGGTAAAAAAGCGCGGTAAAGCTGTTTGGCGGACACATCGCGCGGTGACGATTTTTAACAAAGAAGGCAGGGATTATGGAATTGTCGGTTATCCATATGATAAATTTCGAAAGCCGAAAAAGCTGGAAGCCCAGATTCGTGATGCCAATGGCAAGGTGGTGCGTAAGCTGAAAAAAGGTGACATTGAAGACTATAGTGCCATCTCGGATTTCTCTTTATATGAAGACAGTCGTATTCGTGTAGCCCGTCTTGAACATGGGGTGTACCCATATACCATCGAATACTGGTATGAAATAGAATACGATGGGTATATTTCGTGGCCCTCCTGGGAGCCTGAAAGTATGGGGCTTTCTGTAGAACATGCCCGTTTTGAGGTGCAGGTGCCGGCTGACATGAATGTTCGATATCGTCTTGAAGGCGATAATATGGAGCCGCTGCTTATTCCAGGAGGCAAAAACAAAGTATACCGATGGGAAGTGACTGCTTTGAGGAAGCAGACAACCAATTTGCTGGCGGCGCTTTCTGTAGAATTTATCCCTGATGCACAGACGATGAGTGTTACGCTTGCCCCTGAAGATTTTGAAATCGAAGGGTCTGTTGGAGATATGCGTACATGGGCCTCTTTTGGGGCTTGGTATTACAATCTGAATCGGGGACGAGATGTGTTGCCAGTTGAAAAGGCTGATGAAGTGCGGCGGACCTTGCAGGGTGTTACGGATCCTAAAGAAAAGGCGCGTAAAGTGTATGATCTGTTTCAGTCGTCTACCAGATATGTGAGCGTACAACTGGGCATTGGAGGCTGGCAAACTTATGATGCTTCCTATGTGGCAGAGCGAGGGTATGGCGACTGTAAAGCATTGTCCAATTATCTCAAGGCGATGCTTAAGGTAGCCGGCATTGAATCGTATCCAACCCTTATTCATAGCAATCGGTGGGGGAGTGACGTAGAAGAAAGCTTCCCTAATAATGAGTTTAACCATGTCATCCTGATGGTCCCTTTGCCTGCAGATACACTCTGGTTGGAGGCAACATCGCAGGTTATCCCTTTTGGTCGTATTGGCGCGAGCAACGAAGACCGATATGCATTGGCCGTGTCGCAGGCCGGTGGAGTACTTGTTCGGACACCAGCATCAATGGCTGCGCAGAATGCGAAAATCCGTACAGCAGAAGTGAAGGTAGAACCTTCCGGGAGTGCATCGGCAACGCTAGAAATGTCTTACAAAGGCAACCAGCAAGATCGTATCACGCATACATTGGTTAATGCGTCTCATCGAGACCAATTGGCATGGTTTCACAATGCGTTGGAGATTCCAAGTTTTGACGTGGTCAATGTTGATTTTTCACAGGTTCAGTCCAGCGTGCCCGAATCGCGCATTGTGGCAAATCTAAAACTGCCCAGATATGCTTCACAGACTGGATCTCGACTGTTTCTGCCCACAAATATGTTGGAGCGTCAGTCGTTTGATTTGCCGCCGGAAGATAGTCCGGAGCCGGTGACTTTGCCTTATGTCTTCCTGGATGAAGATGTAGTTATTTATCATTTGCCGGCTGGCTACCAAATAGAAGCGATGCCAGAAGATGTGTTTTTAGAAACATCGTTTGCCAATTTTAGCGTTACACATGCTTTAGAAAATGGGCTGTTGACGTACAGGCGGGTCCTCGAATTTACAGATCGGGATATAGATATAGAATTATACGACGACTTTCGAGAATTCCTGGTTCAAATGGCAAAAGCCAACCGCTCTCAGGTTGTTTTAGTGAAGGGATAAACGCAGGTATTTCCGAGGTACTTTTTTTATAGTCGTATTAATTTATCTTAGTTGTATATGATTGTTTTAAGAATCAATACACAAACGTTAATGCGATATACCCGAAATATTACCTCACTGTTGTTGCTTTCAGTTTTTCTTCTTGCAGGCTGTGCCGGCACAAAGAAAGCAGCGGAAGAAATGGTGAAAGCACCGCATCCACTCACTGGCGTCTGGAATTACTCTCTTGATACACCACAAGGGGTCTATACTGGTGTTATGACATTTGCAGAATTGGAGAGTATGCTGACTGGCACCATCACCAGTGATGATCAGCCGGATCAGACAGCTGCCTTGGAAGACCTCAGCTTTGACAATGAGATGTCCAAGTTGAAGTTTAAATTTGATGGGGGAGAATTTGGTACCCTGTCTGTGAATTCAACCATGGAAGGAGATAAAATGAATGGTACCATGACCATTGGTGCTTATGGCGTTGATGTTGCATTAACAGCATCGCGAAAAATGCCGTAACAAATCGGTTCATTGCTGCTTTGATGAGAGAGGAGTGGAAATGCTACGCTCGACTTTATCCATTTGGGAGAATCAATAAAATCGGATCAAGCACAAAAAGGCCTTTGTGTAAAATTCCCATATGCCGGCCAGGCAATGGGTGTGGATAAATTGAACACCCAATATCGGGCAAGAAAAGTCGAAAGCTGAGGAAAGGCTGACAGTACCCTCTGAATTGGATATTCATCAATCGATATTCTACATTCGAGAAGTTGTCCAAATGGACAACTTCGAGCGTAGCGTACCGATCCTCTCTTTTTGTTTTTACAGCTGTTTCAGGCTTTTCTTGCAGTTGATTATTGAACTTTCTCAGAAGAAAGATAATTGAGACATAGCGGGAAACACCACAACGATTATTCGCGTTGATATGCTCGCCGTTTATCAGATTGTCTGGCAACAGGCAAAAAACGGTGGTAGTGTCTATCCGTTTGATTTGCAAAGCATTGAGATTTTCGTTGTTTCGCAGTCAATTGGCATATTGCCCGGTCGTCTAATGGCAGGACAGCGGCCTTTGAAGCCGTCGGTGGAGGTTCGAGCCCTCCCCGGGCAACATTTTAGCTATTGGATGGGAGTAGCAAGTGGATCCCCGTTCATTCGAACCTGAGCTTTTCGCATCCAGATAGTCATGTGCTTCAGCTGTTATCTGATTCAGATGGTTGTTGATTTTCTTGAAGAGCCGCTTTCCACAACAGGCCTTAATCCTTACCTACTAGCCACCTTCTTATTCCCGGCTCATGTTAGCACCATCAAATGGGGGCCCGATTACACTTTTTGCCGGCCGCTCCAATCCAGCATTAGCAAGAAAAATTGCTGATGCCTACCAGCAAGATTTAGGGCAAGTAATTATTCAAGACTTTTCGGATGGGGAAATCTATATCCGATACGATGAGTCGATTCGTGGTTCTGATCTATTTATCATACAAAGCACGAACCCGCCCGGGGATCACTGGCTGGAGTTGTTGATGTTGATAGATGCTGCCCGGCGAGCATCTGCTGCACGAATCACGGCAGTTATCCCTTACTTTGGATATGCCCGTCAGGACAGGAAAGATCAGCCCCGTGTTGCTATTGGGGCCAAGGTGTTGGCCAACATGTTGACGACGGCCGGCGTAGATCGAATCCTGACTATGGATCTGCATGCACCACAAATTCAGGGTTTTTTCGATATTCCCGTGGATCATTTGTATGGCTCTGCGGTTTTCATCGACTATTTTCGGGCCCTCAACCTGACAAACCTGGTTGTTGTGGCTCCTGATGTTGGGGCGATTAAGATGGCGAGAGCCTACGCTAAACGCCTTGGCGCAGACCTGGCAGTGATAGATAAGCGCCGGCCTCGACAGAATGAGGCGCAGGTGATGAACATCATCGGTGAGGTGGAAGGAAAAAATGTGCTGATCATGGATGATATCTGTGATACAGCTGGTACACTAACCAGTGCTGCAGGCGCGCTTCGTGATGCAGGGGCTCTGGAAATTATGGCGGCGTGTACGCATCCGCTGTTGTCAGGCCCGGCATATGAACGTGTTGAAAACTCGGCGCTTAGTCGCCTTGTTGTAACGGACTCTATCCCGCTGCAGCGCCCCTCAGATCGTATTGAGGTGGTAAGTGTAGCCGGGATTTTTGCAGATGCTATACGGCGTATTTATACCGATGAATCGGTATCTACGCTGTTTATACCATAAGAATACTGACTATTTAGAGACAGGTTAAGGTTTAAGGCTACATGGCTTTGCTGCCTTCAACTCTCTTAAAAAAGTACTACAATTGTAGCCATGGAATTTACAACATTAGACGCAACGACCCGTGATACGGGCAAACGTGCAGCAAGAAATACTCGCCTCCAGGGAATGGTACCATGTGTACTTTACGGACGCCACGTTGAGCCGCTTTCCTTTCAGATGGACGGTCGGTACCTGGAAAAATTGGTTCGCTCAAATGAGACACCACTTGTCCAGATCGAACTTGAAGGCAAAAGCTGGGATTGTATCCTGAAGGATACTGATTTTCATCCGGTGAACGACGACGTCATTCATGCTGATTTTCAGGTACTGCAGAAAGGTGAGAAAATCACGTTGTCTGTGCCATTCCGTTTCGAAGGAACGCCTGTCGGACAGATCAATGGTGGTAATGCCCAGCACGTAATCAGTGAAGTTGAGATTTCCTGCTTGCCGAAAGACATCCCTTCTCATTTGACAATCGATGTATCGGGACTTGATATTGGAGATTCAATCCATATCGGCGATTTATCTTTCGAGAATGTAGACTTCCAGACGAGCACGAGTCAAACCGTTGTGATGGTTCACGCTCCGAGAATTGCTGCTGTTGAAGAAGTAGAAGAGACTGAAGAAGGAGCAGAAGAAGCAACCGAAGAAGAAGCTGCTGAATAAGGTTGGCTAAAGTACGTACTGAGAAATACAAGCAGTTCATAACATGATTTGAACTGGCAGGTATAGCTTATGGCTAGCACAAAGCGTCTTATTGTCGGATTGGGAAATCCGGGCGCGGAATACGAACAGACACGTCATAATGTTGGTTTTTGGGTTGTCGATGCGCTAAGTGATCGAGCCCGTGCAGAACTGAAGCCGGACAGAGGACCAGCACTCGCTGGATGTGGGAGATTGAGGGGCCGGCCCGTGTGCTTTGTAAAACCGCTCTCCTACATGAACCTTAGTGGTGGCCCTGTACGCCACCACATGGTTCAATTAGGTGTTTCACTTCAAGATCTGTTGGTTGTTGTTGACGACATCAACCTGGAGCCAGGTGTCATTCGTCTCCGCCGTAAGGGGAGCGCGGGAGGACACAATGGTGTACAGAGTATTATTGATGTGCTAAAAACCGAAGATTTCCCACGTCTTCGTATTGGAATTGGGAGTAATTTTAACAAGGGCCAACAGGCCAAATACGTACTATCTCCCTTCAATAAGAACGAGATAGGTCTCATCGACGACGCTGTTTTGCGTGCCCGAGAAGCCACTACAAACTTTGTTTGCGAGGGTATTGTGACGGCGATGAATCGAATTAATAAAAAATAAGAAGTAATTGCATTACTTTTTGATGTACCATTAGTCAAGAAAAGCCCTTTTCTGGCTTATGTTTGGCAATTCGTTGGCGCTGGACCTTCTGTGTCCAGTTCTTTAGAACTTGGTTTCAAAGCGCAATTGCAATTTCACGATAGATCTAAAAAGAGGAATATTATTTCTATGGATGCTTCATTAATCACTAACCTTGTGCCTATTTCTGGAGTGTTGGCACTCGTCTATGCTTTTGTGCGCGCGAAATGGGTAAGCAAGCAGGATGCTGGCACCGATGAGATGAAGGAAATCGCGGCATCAATCGCTGAAGGAGCCCGCGCTTTCTTGCGTCGCGAATATCGCGTATTGACTTTTTTTGTAATCGCTGTAGCGGCTTTGCTGGCTTTTGCAAATGCTGCCAACGAAAATTCCTCCTGGCTTGTAGCGGTATCCTTTATTATTGGTGCCGCTTGCTCTGCCACGGCGGGTTTTGTTGGGATGACGGTTGCAACCAAGGCCAATGTGCGAACTACGCAGGCAGCTCGGCAAGGCTTGGGGCCTGCGCTGAGTGTTGCCTTCTCAGGCGGCCTTGTTATGGGGCTTTGTGTTGTTGGATTAGGTCTCCTGGGTTTAGGAGGCCTTTTTATTGTTTATAGCAATATGTCTTGGGACATGATTCGCGTAATCAATGTATTGTCTGGCTTCTCGCTGGGCGCTTCTTCCATTGCGCTTTTTGCACGTGTTGGTGGGGGGATCTATACAAAAGCAGCTGATGTAGGCGCTGACCTCGCTGGTAAAGTATTTGAAGGCATTCCTGAGGATGATCCACGCAACCCAGCTACCATTGCAGATAACGTTGGAGACAATGTTGGTGACGTCGCCGGCATGGGGGCAGACCTTTTTGAAAGCTATGTAGGATCTATCATTGGTACAATGGTGCTGGGCGCAGCGTTTATTCCAGCTTTTGATGCCCTTTCTGGCACTGAGACTCTTGCAGCTGTTTTACTTCCGATGGTGATTGCGGCTGTTGGTATTATTGTAGCTATTCTTGGTTCATTTTTTGTTCGTGTGAAAGAAGGCGGAAGCCCTCAGCGGGCATTGAATACCGGAGAGTTTGGTGCTTCAGCGCTGATGGCGGTTTTGTCTTTCCTTATCATCCAGAACATGCTACCAGAGACCTGGGCGCATGACGGCGCTAATTACTCTTCACTGGGCGTTTGCTGGGCCGTACTGATTGGGCTTTCAGCGGGTGTTTTGATTGGCTTGATTACGGAATACTACACGTCTACACACAACAAGCCTGTTACCAATGTTGTAAATCAAAGCGTAACCGGTTCTGCAACCAATATAATTGCCGGCCTTGGGCTTGGTATGTATTCGACGGGATTGCCGGCTGTAGTGCTTGCGCTTGCAATTATTGGCGCGTCTCACTTTGCCGGGTTATATGGCATCGCGATTGCCGCTGTTGGTATGCTCGCCGTAACAGGGATTCAACTTGCTGTTGATGCGTATGGACCAATCTCTGATAATGCCGGCGGTATCGCAGAAATGGCACATCTGCCACCAGAAGTTCGTGAGCGTACTGATGAGCTCGACGCTGTAGGAAATACAACTGCAGCCATCGGGAAAGGCTTTGCCATCGGGAGTGCTGCACTTACTGCACTCGCTTTATTTGCAGCCTACATGCAACAGGCCAATGTTGATAATATTGATGTGGCCGATCCTGTAATCCTCTCCGGATTATTGCTTGGTGCAATGTTACCCTATGTGTTTAGTGCCATGGCAATGGGTGCTGTTGGACGCGCTGCGGGTGATATGATTAAAGAAGTAGGCCGTCAGTTTCAGGAGATTCCTGGATTGCGCGAAGGAAAAGCCCGCGCCGATTATGCGCGCTGTGTTGATATCTCAACAAAAGCAGCGATTCGTGAGATGATCCTGCCCGGTCTTTTGGCTGTTTCTGTACCTGTGATTATTGGCTTTATCGATAAAAACATGTTGGGCGGTCTCCTTGTAGGTGTGACTGTTTCAGGTGTGTTACTGGCTATCTTCCAGTCAAACGCCGGCGGTGCCTGGGACAATGCGAAAAAACGCGTTGAAGGAGGTGTCACAATTGATGGTGTAGAATACGGTAAAGGAAGCG
This sequence comes from Rhodothermales bacterium, assembly GCA_045106435.1. Lineage (GTDB taxonomy): Bacteria > Bacteroidota > Rhodothermia > Rhodothermales > JAHQVL01 > JBCCIM01. Next base: position 919 of record JBGCEN010000454.1, on the reverse strand, counting down.
ATGTCCATACAGCTTCTGTAACGGGTGACACGGTGGGTGATCCTTTGAAGGATACCAGTGGTCCAAGCCTCAACATCCTGATCAAATTGATTGCTGTTGTATCGCTTGTTATCGCACCACTACTTGCTTCTCAGTAGTTTCTGTGTAAGCACCGGACTACGATCTTATAAAAACCCAACAGCTTCTCGAGGCTGTTGGGTTTTTTGTATTAATTGATTTTCGATTCTGATCAGGATTCATGAACAAAGATTTGAGGCAACACCTGGTGTGGCCCAAACTGCAGTTTGCATCGAGAATAATCCTGCTATTTGTTAGATCTTGATTAATGCACGATATTATCGTTTCCCACATAGTATTTCGACAGATTTATGGAAACCAACGCATTTGATAAGCTCGAGCGGTTGTTTCGGGCAGCACGCTTGCTTCATGGCACTGAACGCGGTGCGTTCATTGAAGCTGCCTGCCAGGATGACGATGGATTACGCAGCGAACTGGAGAGTTTGCTTGCTGCAGACGAGGGGGCTGAAGAGGCATCATTTCTGAATGTCACAAAGGGAGCAATAGAAGTACTCGAGCAACCGATGTCTCTGGAAGGCCAGCAGATTGGTCCTTATAAGCTGATTGAGCCGCTGGGCGCCGGCGGTATGGGCGAGGTATGGCTTGGCGAGCAAAAAGAGCCCATCAAACGACAGGTTGCTTTCAAGCTCATAAAGCTTGGAATGGATACCAAAGAAGTGGTGGCGCGATTTGATTCGGAACGACAAGCGCTGGCTGTCATGGACCATCCGAATATCGCGAAGGTCTACGATGCCGGTATTACAGCAACAGGTCGCTCTTACTTTGTTATGGAGCTGGTGCGCGGTATTCCCGTGAACGAGTATTGTGATGCCAAGCGGCTATCTACGGGAGATCGAATCCG
>JBGCEN010000453.1:0-8296 GCA_045106435.1 Rhodothermales bacterium | reverse complement strand
ACAACAAAAGAGCGTAATTGATAGAATTCCATAATGTTTTTGTGTGCAAAAGCTGTTGCAAGCGAGCCACGTATCCTTTGCGATTCCGGGCCGGCTACTATACTGACAAATTAACAGGTGCAGGTCGAAAGCGATATGACGGAATGGGAAAATAACAGATTATGTCAGGTTGCTTCATGTTTTACCACCTTCCGGTCAAAACCTGCACGAAGTCGTGAACTTGTTTATTTGACTTGATATAACGTGCGCCTGTATCCAGATGCCAATACATCCTGCTTCTCTGGCAAGTTTATTAAGTCGGGTAAATTGATTGTCATCTTGAGCCTGTCGAAAAGCCTGCCCTCAACTTGATTGGGGGATCTCTCGAAATACAATACAACGGACTTTAGTTAACGCAAGGGCATGTAGCTGTGAATCGAGAGATCCTTCGGCTTCGCTCAGGATTACGACTTCTTTACCCGACTTAATAAACTTGTCCGCACACCCTAAAGTACGCAATGCAAGATTAATATCGATTCGAGAATGCTGAAGGCTGTCTTCGGGAATTACAAATGGCGTTTACAGCGCCGGAAGAATATCATTGTGTTGTGCTCAGCAGTTGCTTCATGCAACCCATTCTCATACTAGATTATCAGGTTGGAATATGGCAAGTTCAGTTACTCAGATACCACCAGCGGAATCGTCAAAAGCAAGTATTCACTTTGAAGAGCGGCTCACTTTTAATACGGATTGCTGGGATGTGCATCATGCACTCAGTACAAGGCAACAAGATTTTGTGCTACTAGATGTTCGTGGCCCAGTGGGTTATAAAGATAAGCACGTACCCGGCGCGATAAATTTACCGCATGGGAAGATTGTAGAGAGAAAGCTGAAGGAGTGGCCGGCTGATACTGTTTTTGTTGTGTATTGCGCCGGCCCACATTGCAATGGAGCGAATAAGGCAGCAATTCGCCTGGCCAGATTAGGACGTCCAGTGAAAGAAATGCAAGGGGGGATTACAGGATGGTATGACGAGGGATTTGCTTTTGCTCACGGAGAGGCTCCTGGTGAAGTTAACGATTAACGAAAGATTTCATGGAATCACGATCTACTGATGTTGAAACGTGGAAGAGCTGGTGGTTTGATCTAAAAAGGAGATTATGAAGAAGAAAGCCTATAGCTACGTCACCAATAACGACGTAAAATTTGACCATCTGGAAAAATTTGACCTGCCTGAATTGGTAGATGCCTGCCAGCACAAATGGTTTAACCAGGTACTGACACGTGTAAATGATAGCGTTGTGCGTCTGGGTATTGTTGAAGGGGAATATCATTGGCACAAGCATGAAAACGAAGATGAGTTTTTCTTTGTCGTGTCGGGCCAGTTATTCATTGATTTGGAAAATGAAAGTATTCTTCTTCATCCCAATCAGGGGATTACGGTGTCTCGGGGTGTATTGCACCGAACGCGTGCTGAAAAGCAAGCCGTTATCCTTATGGTAGAATCTAGCACAATTGAACCAACAGGCGATTGAATGCATGACCTGAAGGGGAATTTGTTGGTGCGAATCAGTGCTTATCTAAAAACGGTGAACTGGATCACCTTATTTTCGATCTTGGTCACTGTTGTTCTTTGGGCATCTTCGTTTGTTGGGATTCGCGCTGCGCTGTACGATTATTCGCCGGGGCATCTTGCGCTTCTCCGATATATTGTTGCTTCGATTGTGCTCTTGGTGGGCTGTTTCTGGATGCCCCTGCGAATGCCTCTAAGACAGGATGTGCCGGCATTAATCGGACTGGGTTTTTTAGGCATCGCACTCTATAACGTTGCCTTGAACTATGGGGAGCAAACTGTGCCGGCTGGCATCGCCAGTTTTCTCGTGAACACCGCCCCTGTTTTTACAACACTTTTAGCCATCATTTTCCTTGGAGAAAAGATAAAGAAAGGGGGATGGGTTGGCATATTCACAGGTTTTGTCGGTGCAGCGATTATCTCCTTTAGCTTAGCCGGCGATGGCCAATTTACATTTAACTGGGGAGCCGCACTCATTTTGTTGGCTGCGCTTGTTCAAGCGATCTATTTTGTGATTCAAAAATCTTTCCTTGAGAGATATAAGCCACTTGAATTGACAGCCTATACGATCTGGGGCGGGACGGTCTGCTTGTTCATTTACTTGCCAGGGTTGAAAGAAAGTATTCAGGTGGCTCCAATTGCTTCCACGCTTGCGATTGTATATCTGGGGGTGTTTCCCGGGGTATTGGGATATGTAGCGTATGCGTACGCGCTCTCGAAAATGCCGGCTTCGAAGGTAACAAACTTTCTGTACCTTGTCCCGGTAACAACCCTGCCTTTGGCTTGGTTCTGGCTTGGCGAGTGGCCGGGTAGCGTTGCACTGCTTGGTGGTTTGATTGCACTGGCAGGTGTTATTGTTGTGACAATGAAAGGGTGATGTTTATCTTGCATTAACCGCCCTTTCTTCTAACAAAAATTGCGCTTGGGTACCAAGGCAAAGATGAATAAGCCTATGAATCTAGCTGATAAGACTTTTCGTGCTGTCTCCAATTCTACAAATGGCAGCATAGATGGGGAAACCGAAATACGTTTCTCGGCGGATGAGGCGTTCGTTATTGGCAATTACAGTGGAGGAGCTGTTGTGACAGGACACGTGTTGGGCAAAAGAATAAACGATGTTGAGCTGGAACTGCTTTACCAGGGTGCAACATCTGAAGGGCTTATTCAGGCCGGTAAAGCACATGCGGTTTTCAAAGCCGCTCCGGATGGTACAATGCACATGTACCTTGATTGGCAGTGGCTTACAGGTGACCAATCCAAAGGGCAATCAGCCTGGCGTCTGGTTTAGGCAGGAATACGAATCATGAAGTGTACTACCCGTTGATTCGTACTGGTAGTACATGAAGTGTTGGACATCAAGCCCGCAATGATTCATAGATTTTATCTCTGAATCACCTTAGCTCGATTTAAATGTCAATTTAATCGGTACCCCTTCAAAATTGAACGATTCTCTCAATCGATTGGCGAGATACCGTTGGTACGGTTCTTTTACAGCTTGTGGATGATTGCAGAAAAACGCGATTACCGGTGGGTTTTCCCTGACCTGTGTGATGTACTTAATTTTCACCGGCCGATTTCTGTATTTGGGCGGAGGATTGCGTTCAATCGCAGCGCTCATTACTTCATTTAATTTACTGGTCGGTATTCTGTAGCTGCGTTGTTTGTGCACCTCCATCGCCTTATCAACCAACTTATAGATTCGTTGCTTGGTTATGGCCGAGATTGTGAGGATGGGGACATACTCCAGCGTTTTTAAACGCTCCTTGATGGCGTGCATGAAATCACGCTCAGTGTTGGTTTCTTTATCCAGGAGGTCCCACTTATTAATGGCGAGCACGAGGCCTTTTGACATAGACTCGGCTTGCTTCAATACGCGGATGTCTTGTGCTTCCAGTCCCTGTGTGGCATCCAGTAACAGGACGGCAACATCGCAGTGCTGGATTGCACGTTCTGTTCTTAGATTTGCGTAGAACTCAATGTTTTCTGTGATCCGGGCTCTTTTGCGCAAGCCGGCAGTATCGACCAGCACAATTTCGTCTCCATGATACTTCATCACGGCGTTTATCGAATCCCTTGTCGTGCCGCTAATTTCAGTTACAATCGAGCGATTCTGGTTGAGTAGTGCATTCGATACAGATGATTTCCCCACGTTAGGCCGGCCAATCAATGCAATATGCGGCCGTGTATCTATTTCATCATCAGGGGGCGGAGCGGGAAGATGTTCAACGATTGCATCCAGTACCTCACCTGTGCCAGATCCATTGGTTGCACTAACAGCAAACACATCCTTGAGGCCTAATTGATAGAAGACATTGGCGTCCCATCGTCTCTCCTGATTATCGGCCTTGTTTGCTATGAGCAGGACCGGCTTTGCTGTTTTGCGCAGCATCTGCGCGACTGATTGATCGAGGTCTGTGATACCCGTTTCAACGTCTACGATCAGCAAAATAAGATCTGCTTCCTCTGTTGCAATCTCTACCTGTTCGCGAATAGCCGCTTCAAAGCGATCTGAAGAATCAGAAACATAACCGCCTGTATCGGTAAGCGAGAAAACAACGCCATTCCACTCTACTTCTCCATAGATGCGGTCCCGGGTAACGCCGGGTTCGTTATGCACAATCGCATGCTTGTCTTCTATTAATCGATTGAATAGGGTGGATTTGCCGACATTAGGCCGGCCCACGATGGCAACGAGAGGCATGAGTGCGATTAGAAAGTAAAAGTAAAAAGTAAAAACTGGTCTGGCTAACGACCCAAACCTGTTTTCAATGGGTACACTTCAATCGCTAAGTGGCAGATTAGATTCTTTCTTTCCTTTCGAGATATAGCGCGCGAAAGAGCATGAACGAAGTTTCGGCAGTTTCGGTGGTGAACCAGTAGTTAATACCAGCACCAACGGCGGCGCCGGCGATAGGGATGGTTTGCGCTATTTTTCGGCCCACAATGTTTTTTGCGATTTCGCGTGGCAGGTGCCTGTTTTGGTCTCTTAGTGTACCTGTCACCCGGCCTTTGTAATTCAGCTCGTTTGCAAAGGCAGCGCCGGCAACACTGATTTCACGGATTGCGTCGTTCTTGGAGCGGCTCTCTCCAGAAGCAGCGACATTAAAAATAGAGAGTACCAATGGTTGGAAATCTGGTCCTTTCAGCTTAAACCCGTAAGCAGCGCCAATTTGTTGGATGAGCCGAAAGTTTATGCCGAAAAGCAAGGGGATGTCGGCAGCGATAAGCACAGCGCCGCCAAGGCCTGTGCCACCGCCTTCAACGGCTGCGAGCATGGCGTTTTGCGAAAATAGCCCTTTTGCAATTTCGTCCAGGACTTCAAGCGACTCGTCACGTAGTTCTTCAATGGTTTCTACTTCCAGCCCTTTCTCCCGTGCCTGCGATAAGAGGTCGTCTGCATCGTAGGTCCACTCTGAGGCGTTGTTTAATACTGAAAGAAACTGTTCAACAGCGTTACTGGCCTGATCGAGCATGTCTTCCGGCACAACCTGGTTCACAACCCAGTCCATAGGTTGCATAGCCCAGCTAAATGCTTTCATCAGGAATGAAGCTTCGCCGTGTTGCCAGCGCTCTATTTCGCGCTGGGCTTCTTTTTCATAGGGGCTTAGACGCATATGGCAGAGATTTAAATTGCAAAATTCAAAATGAAAAGCGTAAAGTTTGCCAGTCAGGATTGAATAAAGTGAAATTCAGGATTTGAAGATCAAATTACCATTAGAGTACAAGTATCTTTTAGCATCAAAGCCTGAATTTAGATATTTACACTTTAAAATTTGCAATTTAAAATTCCATCATCCTATAAGCTCGTACTTTTTCAGGAGTCTATACATGGTAGCCCGACCGATACCAAGTTCGACGGCTGCCTTGTCTACATTCCCATCACAGATACGATATGCACGTTCAACAGCTTTGTGCTTGATCTCTTCTAGCGAGACAATCGAGTGATCGCTGCCCCCCAGCGTTATGCCGGCTATTGCATCTGCAGATTCTTCAACTATACCGTGCTCGCCGTTCAGAGGTTGCGTTGCATTGGCATAGCTAGGTTCTGACATCCTTGCTGGTTGCTGCGTATGCTGCGACCGTTCTTCCCAGGGAGAGATCATGGTGCGTGCATTCAGCATCATGTCGTTTACGCTGATCTCGTTGGTGTCCGAGATCAAAATAGCGCGTTCAATGGCGCTTTTCATCTCACGAACATTGCCCGGCCATTTATAATTCAGGATAGCCCGGCGTGCCTCTGAAGACAAGGTTTTTCCTTTAAATTCAGCGTGTGACTTGATATAACTTTTAAGGAAATGGCTCGCCAGCATCACCACGTCTTTCTCGCGCTCTCTGAGTGGAGGAAGATGAATCGGGAATTGGAAGAGTCGGTAGTACAGGTCTTCTCTAAATTTCCCTCCACGAATCATCGGGATGATATCGCGGTTTGTCGCTGAAATTACGCGTGCATCAAAGCGGATGGTTTCATTGCCACCTACGCGTTGTATTTCATAGTTTTGGAGCGCCCTAAGTAATTTGGCTTGAAGATCAAGATCCAACTCACCAATTTCGTCAAGAAAGATGGTGCCTCCATGGGCTTGCTCAAACTTGCCAATCTTGCGTGCGTGCGCACCGGTGAAAGAGCCTTTTTCATGCCCGAAAAACTCGCTTTCCATCAACTCCCTGGGGATGGCCGCGCAGTTTACAACCACGAACGTACCGTTTTTTCGGGGTGAGTTGAAGTGAATGGCGCGTGCGACCAATTCTTTACCCGTACCGCTTTCTCCCTGTATGGCAACAGTAAGATCGCCACGAAGGCTTTTGTGAATCAGGCGGTAAGCAGATTGCATGGCCCGGCTTTCTCCAATAATGCCTTCAATCCCGTACTGCGAAGTAACCTCTTCGCGTAAAGATTCGAGCTCTTTGGAAAGAGAGACCTTTTCCAGCGCATTCTTGACCACGATCGACAACTTGTTCAAGTCATCGCGGCCTTTGGTAATATAATCGTACGCGCCTTCTTTCATGGCTTCCACAGCAGTGTCTACAACACCCTGCGCCGAAACCATGATGACGGGGACGTCCGGTAGCTTTTCTTTAATGCGCCGAAGCGTTTCGATCCCTCCAATACCTGGCATCATAATGTCAAGCACCAAGAGGTGTGGTTGATCGTCTAGTTTTTCTAGTACTTCCTGGCCATCAGCAAAGACCGTTACTTCATAATCTGGGTTTTTATCCAGATGGTAACTGATCATGCGGGCGTAGTGGCGATCGTCGTCGACAACGAAGATGCGAAATCCCATGAGAATTTTTGACAGTTAGCGAGAGGGGCTTGCACGAATGGGACCAACCCTCAGTATCGGATTGGCAAAAAATAATATCTAAAATCGAGGGTTTTGTGCCATGCATCATCCTCAAGGGGTGAGGATAACAATGCAATGTGGTGAATTACCGGGGCAAGCCAGCCTATAAGTTATTAAGAATGAATAATTATGAGCCCAACAAGTATCAAGCAGCGTTGGTTCAAGTATCTGATCACGATGGAAAGTCTTTTTAGGACTTGTCGTTTCATACCAGATGTTTCACTACGCACCGTTTTACAAGTTGACGCTATTTAACACCAAATCAAATTATTTGAGCTTATGAATATAGATCAATTAATTATCAGTAGCATTGGAAAAGTCAGCTTTTAAAGCATCAGGCGGCGATGAGCCACAAGCCCAGGGCGCCGGCTGCAAAACAATAATAGGCAAAATACTGCAGATTACCGCGTCGCACAAAATCCAGCATCAGCTTAATTGCTGCGATGCCTGATACATAAGCTACTACAGTTCCAATCAATAATGGGCCCCAGCCAAGCGTGAATCCATGCTCCAGAATATCCAGTCCCTGTATGAGTGTGGCACCCAAAACAACAGGGAGAAGCATCAAGAAGGAGAAATCAGCCGCTCGTTGAGGGGATACATTCTGGTACAACGCAGCACAAATGGTTGAGCCAGAACGCGAAATACCCGGAATCATGGCAGCGGACTGCGCGATGCCGGTAACCAACGCTTTTAAAGGCGTCATTTTACCCGTAGGGTTTTTTCTTAACAGCGTAAGCAGCAAGAGCGTTCCTGTTACGAACAACATACCGCATACGAATCGTGGGTCGTTAAACTTTGCTTCAAAAAAATCTTTAAGCAGGATGTAGGTTATTCCTGTGGGTATCAGCGTGATCAGAATGTAGAGCGCTGTTCTGAACGATTCGTTTTGATGATACGATTGTACAATCTGCGTCGGCTTGAAGATAGCCGAAATCGTACCTGTAATAATTTTTAAAATGCGATCTTTGTAGACAGTTAAAATGCTGAGGGCTGTACCAAAGTGGACAAACACCTCAAAGGATACATTGTCTGCGGCCGCATCATTGAGGCCGAGTAGGTATTTTCCCAGCACGAGATGGCCGGATGAAGAGATCGGTAAAAATTCTGTAAGCCCCTGAATTAGCCCAAGTAACGCCGCTTCCCACCAGTCCATAATAATTAGTTCTCAGTTTTCGGTTTTCAGTTTTCGGTTAATGTGAGTGTATGTTGGTTGCTGATTTTGGAGATGGTTGATAATATGCACGGTTGAGAACACAAAGCATGCCTGAAGAGGGCAAATACTTACTTAACCGAAAACAGCCAACTGCAAACCGTAAAGTATATCGTCACAGTATCGGACGCTTGGAGAGGAAATGTTTATGATGATTCTGGCAATTTAACCTTTTGTCGTTTCCATGTTCCG
>JBGCEN010000452.1:0-21850 GCA_045106435.1 Rhodothermales bacterium | reverse complement strand
ATTTTGGATACGACTTTTTGAGCGCATAGCAGCGTTACGTGTGACACGAGGGCGCAGCCCGACTGATGCAAATAAAAAAGCGGATTCAAAAGCACCAAAAGATCGCTCACTCAATGTGAAGATTAAATCTCAACAGTTTCTAAAACCTGGTAAAGAGAAAAAGTAAAAAAGCCCTGGGCCATCAGCTCAGGGCTTTTTTATTGAAGCTTATTCTTCTACTTCAGACGTATCAGGTCGGGTGAACTTCACCGCGTCTGGTTGCTCGTTAAGGAATTGAACGTTTTTGTAAACCGTTTCCCGACCCGCTTTGCCGAGCCGGCGGGTTTCGTTGTCCCATGGAGCAGAAGTTATCTTAGCCGGCACCATCAATCCTCCCACTTCCTGCCATTCCTCATAGATGCGGCCATTATAATTTTCGCTAGGTTTTTGAGAACGAAAGGTAGCCGTGTACAGAAGTACACGCATCAGGCCCGTATCTGTATCAAAATGTGCGATGTAATAATCATCGGGAGAACCGCCAATTCCCGCATCAAAAGATACTTTAACCGCATCGTACTCATCCCCATCAATCATCACGCGCCCAAGCAGATCACGCTTCGTGCCTGGATCGGCCAAAAGAAAGGGGATCCCGAAGAAGTAGAAATCGAGGCCATTATAAAAACGTGCATTCCCGGAAAAGGCATCAAGTCCCGGAGCAACCCAGGCATCTTTGCCATCAAAGCCAAAGCTGTAGGTATCGCCTATTTGTAGCGACTTCCTGTTTTTGAGGTCGATCAAATGGTGCTCGACTTTCCCGCCCCGGTCCACGTCATATTCAAGCGAACCATACGATTGCCAGGTTTCTAGCCCTCCATGTGCGTGGAGGCCCGAGTCTAGTATATCAAAGGCCGAGGAGTCTGCAAGCGCCGGCGTTGCCTCAGCGGAGGTATTGCCCGGAGTACTCGATTCAGGTGTACATCCTATCAGAACCAGGCAGAGTATTATCGAAAGAAAACGCAGTACTTCGCTCATATAAACATGTTTAGTCGTTCGTTGCAAGGAGAGATTAAGATACAGTTTTGTCTTTCCGTTATCCCTGCCCAGGCAAATAGGCGCTAAGGAAGCCGTTACAATTACGTCGAAAGTTAGCTAAAAGACTATTTTTGACCTTCCGACTTCATCCCTGTGAAGGCACATAGGTGTCAAGCAAATCGTTACACCTGCGATGAGAACAAGCTCCGCAGCCCTCATTACCACATCCGTCATCTCTGCGAAGGCAGAGATCCAGTCTGTCCAGGCTATAATCGCTGATTTTTCTGGATTCCTGCCTGCGCAGGAATGACGGCGAAAGGAGTCGGACCGCTATACAATAACTCAACAGCGCCTTTTTCAACGTACTTCCATTTATAAATCTAGCAATACTCGCACAAAACACTACCGGCGGGGGCGTACGTTGTGGTGCTCTTTATAGTGCATTTCCAGCCAGTCTTCGCCATAATCATTGCTGGGATCTCTCACGATGCTGTGTACATGATTTGCCGCTTCCTGATCTCCACCAACACCGCGTTCGCGTATATACTCAATCAAAATGGATGGACCGTGTACACGATAATAATAGCGTTTCGAGATGTCATCCGTTGGGCCAATCCACGAAAAATAGAGTTTATCATATCCATCTCGCTGGATCTTCTCAATCTGCACATCTGCGGCATCATGATCGGCGTTATTGACATACTCTTCGATAAGATGCCAGAGCATTTTTTTCTGGTTGTCAGAAAGCTCGCTGGCCACAAGGCCTTCGAAGTTCTCAAGCGATCCTTTCCTGCCCGGTCCTTCGAAGATGTCTCTCGGGATTTCCTGATTGAGCACAACTTGTTGTTGCTGTTCGGCAGAGAGCGCGTGCAACAACTCAAATCCCCTTTCAACTTCATGAGAAAGCGCCCGCCAGCCGGCAAATGTCCCTTTCTCCACTTCATAAGGTTCTGCCCCAAGAAAAAGCGGCGTAAATGCTACCTGATCGTCTGAAATGGTAAAACTGGCTGCAAGATGGTGTCCAGTAATCATCCACCCCCACGTTGCATCTTCGGCAGGATCAGCAAAAAAAGAAACCCAGTAATTGTCTGAAGTCCAACTCTCAATCAGTTGAGCAAAGAAATCACTTCCACCTTCCCGCTCAAATCGTTCTTTAGACTGTTCATGGAGAATATCTTCCATCCAAAACAGGCTTGATATTTTGAGATATCCCTGGCTGCTGGTAGAAGAGCGGATCAGATTGTGCAATAGCCGGCGCTGATCATCAGAAAGATCGCCAACTCGTACGCCGCTTCTATCAAACAAAGAAGCCGGCAGGTTACTCCAATTTGTCCGAGCCTGCTCATCGGTCAATTCAAACATCCCCTTTTCCCTGGCATCTGTAGACAAGCTGGCAATAAAAGCCATCGCACTTTCTTTCATCTGCACAGCACTGGAAGAAGGACCAGACGGGCTTGCCGAATTGGTGGTTGCTGCCATCGCACGCTTAGACAATTCCGAAGGATCATTACATCCAAGGAATACGAAAGAAGCAATCACGATCGTGAAGAATAGCTGCAGAGGCCTTATCACCGGGGTTTTTAACATTACCCTGAGGGTTTTTAACATTTCGTTTTGGTAACATAGGTTACCTTAATCAACGTAGTATTCCACCAATCAGGATACTGATGTACTACGTTAAAAAACTCGTTGGACGCTTTAATAATTGAACAATTTAACAGAAAAGATGATTTGGAGTAAACTTTCAAAATACCAGGATGCCGGCTTACTCGTATTGAGATTGGGATTTGGTTTAGGATTCCTCTTTTTTCATGGATGGGGGAAATTGACCGGTGGCCCTGAGCGATGGGAAGGTTTAGGTGCTGCGTTGAGTATCTTCGGCATCAACTTCGGCCATACCTTTTTCGGTTTCATGGCTGCCTTTTCGGAGTCCATCGGCGGCATCATGTTAGCAGCCGGCCTCTTCTATCGCCCGATTACTGCTCTGCTGGCCTGCACCATGTTCGTTGCCATGTCCCGCCATTTCATCACGGGCGACGGATCCGCCGGGCACTCATTCAAAAACTTCTTTGTACTGCTTGGCCTGATCACGATAGGCCCGGGTAAGTACAGCATCGACGCGTGGTTGTCCAGAAAGAAATCTTAACGGAATCTCAACGGGTACATATCAAATACTTGTTATACTGTACAAATGTAATACGTCTAAGCTCGACTTTGTCCAATAAGAAACTGTCAAAGCCTCTTTTTAGCGCCACCAAGGTCTTTTTCGATTATTTATTACGTCTCGGATTACCAACCAGACATGGATAAATTAAACGGCGAAGACTCAAAAGGTATGGCTAACATCGAGATAGCGCTTAAAAACCCTTCAAAATTGGACATTGCTTGATCGGTGTTCGATATTCGAGACTTTGTCCAAAAGGACAAAGTCGAGCTTAGAACCCATCTACGATCTCTTTCCGAGATTGCATTTGATATTTTGCAATTCCAATCTCCGGACTACTTAATCCCCCTTAAGATATGATTTGTAAAGCGCTGTTTCGAGGCTTTTTCTATCTAAGCTCTTTCATTCTAATCATTCTCTTACCAACTCAACACATCATGGCACAAGATGAAATATCTTTTGCCAACGATGATTTTTTTAACGTTCCAGAAGACAGTTCCATATCTGTTGCTGCTCCCGGACTCTTTTTTAACGACGACCAGACGGATGACTCTCTGCTCGTTGTTTTGGTCACACCGCCGGCAAATGGAGTTGTGGTAGTCAATGAAGATGGGTCCTTTGAATACAAGCCCAATCCTGGATTCGATGGCATTGATTCATTCGAGTATCTAATCCAAACGCTACCCATGCAGGTATTGACACTCGATACAGAAGAATCAAATCTGAATTTCGACATGGACATTTCGATTATCCTGGGTAGTGATAGCGACAATGTTGATGCAAGAATTGGTGGTACAGCGTCCTTCTTTTTTCAGCCAGATACAGCACCTTTTAGTGAAGCACAATTGTATGATCTCAATCTCGTGGTCATTGATCCATTAGATCTCGAATTCAGATATGGAGGCCTTATCACACTCGGTCGACTGTTTGTAGAGGCAGACGCCAACGCATTTACGCTCAATCTTTCTCAACGAGGTGAAACGACCGAAGTAATAGACGGCCTTTTCACACAATCTGGCAAGGTGAATGTACTGGGTACCGTTCAACTGGACGGCACCGGACTCATCAGCGGCGAGGTCCCGGATGATCCTGTAGACTTTGACACAGAAACTGATGCAGACTTAACCATGGAGGTAGTACTGGCGGGCAATACATTGACGGTTCAATTGCCCCTCTCTCTCGAAGAATCATTTGAATTAAGCGGTACGGATGTAGGTTTGCAAGTTGAAGGCTCGCTGCAGGCATCTGGTCTATTGAAACAACCACTCCAATCTAATATTGCAACCGTATTAATCTCAGTTGATTCTGCTGATGATACCATACCCGTTGAACTTACAAGTTTTTCAGGCCTTGTCAATGGAGCCGGCGTTGCCCTTTCCTGGCATGTCGCTTCTGAAATAAACAATGCAGGATTTCAAGTCGAAAGAAGTATTGTGCCAAATGGTGGATTCGAAAAGATAGGGTTTGTCGAAGGCAATGGTACTTCCGGCGCGGCCCAATATAGTTTCGCTGACCTGACTCCTGTGCCCGGGCAGCATCTATATTACAGACTAAAGCAGATCGACTTTGATGGTACTTTTGAATATAGCGAGGTGATTGAAGTTGATCCAGTCACAGCAGCTGTAGCGTTACATTCAAACTACCCGAATCCATTTAACCCAACAACAACGATCACATTTGATTTGCCCTTGCAGCAAGAGGCAAGCCTGATTGTTTACGACCTGATGGGGCGTAGAATAGAAACACTGGTGGATGGCACGTTAGGAGCCGGCCGCCACGAGTTTGGCTTTAATGGAGATCAACTGGCGTCCGGGACGTATATTTACCGCTTAACAACGCCGAACAAAATGATCACGCAGAAGATGTTATTGATTAAATAACGCGAGGTGTGTGGTATATGACAATCTGAAATATAGTTTTCAGATATCAGTTCTCGTGATAAGGTAGCAACACAAATGCAAAAAGCCCATAATCTATTGCTAGATTATGGGCTTTTTATGTGGAGCTAAGGAGAGTCGAACTCCTGACCTCTTGAATGCCATTCAAGCGCTCTACCAACTGAGCTATAGCCCCCTTTGTTAGGAATGGCTGTAAACGTCAATACCTGAATCAAGTTTCGAGTGCCGATTGTCGAGTTGCGAATGCAATTCACTCGGCATTCGAAACTCCACGCCGGAACCGCTTTCTTATTTTATTATTAAGCAACGCACATCATCAAATGTCTTTTATTAGATGTAGAACTCGCAAATCACCACCTGTATCTCGAACCGCCACATGCTGCCATCTAAAGACTGGCATATCATTAAAGTTGAATACGCTGACCTGAATACGCCGGCGCAAATTGCCTATCTGAAGCAATTTGTGGAGCAACAGGAAGATGACCCGCTCATCCTTATCGGGCATGATCGGAACGCCACGTGCCCTGACTCAGATGCATCAAAGGATCTCGCTGCTTTACTTAACGATGCGCTAAACGAACACTCGCCGGCGCAAAGTATTCAGACCTCAAATCTCGTTCGCTACACACCGGGCCAGACCATAGACTGGGAGCTGAGTGGATATACTATAGAGCGCCTACTGACCAATTTAAGTGATGGCGCTGTACCTGTAATCCTGGGTACCTGCCCTGGTGCGAAGAAGCTTAACAAAGCTAAAAAGCACTCCAACGAACGAGAAGCTGCCATTTTGTGCCGGCTTTTATCGGCAAAAAAACTCTCTATTCTGGGAGAAACAGCCGGTATTTGGTCTGCAGATCCGACCTATGTAAACGATGCGTTTACTCCGCAACATTTGAGTCTGCAAGAAGCTGCAGAACTCGCTTATGCCAACAGTGGGGTGTTGCACCCCAGCGTTTTACTTCTGCTTCAGGAGATGGACATTACCATTGAGGTAAGACCGCTAGATGATCTTCAGGCCACCGGCACAACCGTTTCGCGCGGAAGCCGGGACTCCGAGCAACTCGCCAAAGGCATCACTGCACAATCGGATCTGGCGTTGATTGCCATGGAAGGATTGGGAATGGTTGGTATTCCCGGCATTACCGCACAGGCGTTCAAGGTACTGGCAGCAGAGGCCATTAACATTGTGCTCTTGTCTCAGGCTTCCACTGAACAAAGCATCGGTATTGTCATCGAGCAGAACAAGAAAGATACTGCACTGGCATTGCTTGAGGACGCTTTTAGTGACCGGCTCACCTCTGGAGAAATTTCGAGCATTTATGCGTTTGATTCGGTCGGTATTGTAACCGTCGTTGATGACAACATGCGGTACAAACCGGGCCTCACGGGTAAAATGTTTTCTACCCTTGGTCGGAGCGGAATCAATGTTATTACAATTGCAGACGGGGCATCCGAGAGCAATCTTTCTGCAGTGGTGGCCGGCGAAGATTTACACGCTGCCGTTCAAGCCTTGCACGAAGCCTTTTGTTATGGGAGACGTGTTGCCCACGTCTTCATGTTTGGCGCCGGCACAATCGGTGGCAAGTTACTTAAGTTGATGGAGCAGCAGACTCCGTATTGGCTCCACGAACTCAATCTAAAAATTAGCCTGGTTGGCCTGTCCAATTCCAGGCACATGATATGGGACAAGCAGGGTATTGCTTTTGAAGCAGCGCTCCCTGAATTGAAAAAAGCAGAGCAGCCGCTGGATGTTAAAGCCATTTTAAACCACCTGATTAGCAGCCGGCTGGATCGTCTCATTGTGATCGATGCAACCGCCTCTGATGCCATTGCTGAACTGTATCCCGAGTTGCTAGAGCATAACATCTCTGTAGTAACCCCGAACAAAAGAGCCAACACACAATCGGTTGCGCATTACGAGCGACTGCATGCCGCATCCCGTGATCATCAGGTGCCTTATTTCTATGAAACTACTGTAGGTGCCGGCTTGCCGGTCATTTCTACGCTCAGAGATCTGGTTCGAAGCGGGGATGAAATCTTGTGTATCGAAGGTGTTGTTTCCGGTACACTTTCCTTTTTGTTCAGCAGCATGGGCAATGGGCAGTCTTTTGCAGAGGCTTTGCAAAACGCCTACGATAAAGGATATACTGAGCCTGACCCCCGAGACGATTTATCTGGTGAAGATGTAGCCCGAAAAATGTTGATCCTGGCGCGGGAAGCAGGACTTATGATTGAACGGTCTGATATACAGATGACACCGCTGCTCTCTGATGAACTGATGCAGATGCCGCGTGATCAGTTTATGCAGGAATACAAAGACCATCTTGCTTCATGGAAGCCTGACATTGCACTTACGCCAGGACAAAAGATCCATTTTGTGGGCAAGATTGAGGAAGGGCGTATTCATATCGGCTTGCAAGCAATTGATCAAGACAGTGCCCTGGCTTCCCTTCATGGGACGGAAAATATGATTATTTTCAAAACAAGAAGGTACTTCGAGACGCCGCTCATCATAAGAGGCCCCGGCGCCGGCCCGGCAGTTACGGCCGGTGGTGTACTTACCGATTTGATTAAAGCTGCCGAACTGGTCACTTGAAATTTCGAGTGACGAATTTCGAGTGTCGAATGTTTGTCATTTGACATTCCTTATTCCTAACAACACAATGAACATTGCACTTGTTGGTACAGGAAAAACGGGGAAAGCAATTGAAGCCCTTGCGCTTGCAGATGGCCACACAATCATCGCGCGTTTCAACTCGGGCAACCCACTGCTCCATCAAAAAGACGGATCTGTTTTTGACAACTGTGACGTCGTTATAGATTTCTCGACGCCGGCGCTGGCATTGCGTCATATCTCTTACTATTGCGCGCGTCAATTAAACGTTGTAATGGGCACTACCGGTTGGTATGAGGAGCTGAAACAAGTACAGGAGATGGTTGATGCCTCAAATTGTGCTTTGCTGTATGCACCAAATTTTTCAATAGGCGTTGTGGTTTTGTCCAGGGTTTTGCAGCAAGCTGCTCAGCTATTTGACAAATTGCCAGAGTATGATGTTAGCTTGCACGAGGCCCATCACAAATATAAGCTGGATAGCCCCAGTGGTACCGCCTTGCATTTAGCTCATATCCTGACGGAGCAAATGGAAAGAAAAACGCACATTACGCCAGATGCTCAGTATAAACAAATCCCTGCAACTGCCCTGCATGTAAGTTCTCAAAGAGTAGGCCATGTCTTTGGGCAGCACACTGTGACATTTGATGGGCCTTATGATCAAATCACCCTGGCCCACGATGCCAAAAACAGAAATGGGTTTGCGTCGGGAGCGATTCGTGCTGCGGAATGGCTCAACGGTAAAAAGGGGCTTTTTACTTTGGAAGACTTGTTAAATGACTGGCTTAAAGATGCTTAAATATGCCGGCGTGCAATCAAAAAATAATAGTCCATTATACTCGGCAAAAATAACAATCCTGTATAATCTGCATCCATAACAACATGATCTTTAGAGGCACAGCACCCGCACTTGTAACGCCCTTTACTTCCAGTGGCGCAATAGACGAGCCGGCATTTCGTTTGCTCATCGATGACCAGATAAAGGGAGGCGTGGATGCATTGGTCGTTCTAGGAACCACAGGCGAAAACCCGACCATTACCCACGACGAACGTCGCCGGCTGATTGAGTTATCCATTCAACATACGGCCGGACGTGTACCCGTAATCATAGGCACCGGGACGAACAATACACAAGAAAGCATCGCATTCTCAAAAGAAGCAACGGCCGCCGGTGCTGATGGCCTGCTGGTTGTTGGTCCGTATTACAACAAGCCTACGCCGGCTGGTTACAAAGCACACTTTGAGGCCATTGCCGCAGCTACAGATTGTCCTATTATCGTATATAATGTCCCGGGCAGGACCGCCTCTAATATCACGGCAGATACGCTCATGAGCATTGCCGAAATTTCTTCGGTTGTTGGTGTCAAGGAAGCCTCTGGTGATATTGCCCAGATTGCAGATATTCTGAGAAAGAGGCCGGCTGATTTTGCCGTCTACTCAGGCGATGACGAAATGGCTTTCCCTTTAATAGCACTGGGTGCAGAAGGCGTGATCTCTGTGATCAGCAATGCGAGTCCAGTCTCTTTCTGTCAAATGATTAGTCAGGCATTGACCGGCGATTTAGAGAAAGCACGTACGGCACATCTTAACATGATTCCTGCTATGCGCGCTTGTTTTCATGAAAGCAACCCGGTACCAGTTAAAGCTGTGCTCGCCAACAGGAGTAAAATGAAAGCAACCGTACGATTACCCCTTGTGGAGATGAATCAAGAAGCAACGAAAGTTGTCCTTGATGCCTTCCGATCTTTTGTGTAGCGTTTAAAGCCTCGTCATGGACCTTACAACACTTGCATCATACTATCCCGGTTATCGCCTCGAAGACCGCTCTGTTGCTATTACAGAACTTCCTGGATGGGTATGGATGCTCACCCTTATGCTTGCCGCAATCCCGGCTGGTATTTTTTTTCTGATTTCATCTGCTTCTGCGGACCTCGGTTTCCGATGGGTCGGATTAACGTTTGTATTGGTGTTTCTGCATGAAGGCACCCATGCCGTTGCCTGGAAACTATCCAGCGGCTTGCCCTGGTCTTCTTTCACGTTTGGCATCCAGTGGAAAACGGTAACACCCTACTGTCACAGCGTGAAACCCATGGACGTTCGTGCGTACCGCATTGGCGCAATTATGCCGCTTTTAGTTACGGGCATTCTGCCCTGGATTATCGGCCTGGTACTTGATGACGCTGATCTGGCCATTGCCTCAGCCATTCTCATAAGCGGCGCCGGCGGCGACCTCTATATTCTTTGGTCTGTCAAAGACCTCCCCGCCGGCGTGATGCTGCAAGATCACGATGAGAAAGCGGGCTGTATTGCGCTGTGGCCTGAGGAGGCTTCCTGAGTGATCATCAAGATGGGGTTGGAGGTGTAGACAATTTGTAGATGGTACTCTTGTTATAAGCTTCTTTCAACTGTGTAGACACACCCCTGCTTCGACGATACTCGTCGAAGCTGTCCCCTCTCGAGAGGGGACTTTTTGATGGTAGCCTTTGAGTCGATTAGTATGGTTTGCGCTCCGTTTAGAAACCCTGGTCTAAATACCTGACACTTCCTGATTCCCGGAGAGCCTTTCGAGAAAAAAATCTCAAATAAAGAATAGTCCCCTCTCGAGAGGGGACAGTTGTGACGAACATCGTCACAACAGGGGTGTGTCATCACTGTTGCAAAGAACCTAACAGCCTCCCCTACATCACCGGTGTCACCTTATACCCTGCTTTTTTCAGCAGCGACAGCACACCTTGCTCCCCCCCCAGATGGCCGGCGCCTACACCAAAAAACGTTGATACAGTTTTAGCTTTGGCTTCAATCAGAGGTATCCAGTTCTTATTTCTTTCGTTGATCATGACCTCCAATTGAGCGGGATCATCAAAATACTCCCCCATCATATCAAACAAAGCCTTTTGATCTTCTGCTTTGTAAAGGCCCAGAAGTTTTTTGTAGAGGCCTTTAACCCTATCCTCGTCGTCGATCATTTCCACCAGGTCTTTCACTTGATCGGGGTAAGATATTTTGTCAAAGACGGCCATCTGGTCAGCGACCGTTTCGAGTCCCTGTACTTCAATGCCTTTTTCCATCGCCATTTGCATCAAGGTGGCCTCAAAACTGGCCGGCTGCTCGCCCACATATTTCGCAGTCAGAAAAGAAGCAATCAGCAATGGCTTGAACGTATTGAAAGGCTGTATGCCTACACCCAGTACCTCTTTTAACTGCCGGTCGATTTTTTCATAAGCGAGCGGAGGAAGCAGTTGATCGAGTGTTTCGCCATTATCCATGCCGGCGTGCTGCATAATGCTCGCCTGTAAACCAGGATCATCAATATCCAGCTCTAAGACGAGCAATTCAGATGCATCAAATGCGGTCTGTACCTTCTCCTTCAATTCAAACTCAGACTGGGGCAAAATGTGTATGGTGCCCATCAGGTAAGACGGCTGAATGCCTTTGCCCTCAATTTTCCACAGGAGCGTTTTCTCCTCTGGCTGCGCCTCGGCAGTGGCTACACCGGTCATTCCCATCAAAAACGCGCACAGCGTAAAGAAAGCCGGCTTTATATAATTGATACGCTTCATTATGCGTCTATCTTCATTTTTATTAAATAGAATACTCGATTGTACATCCCTTGCTTTCGATATGGCGCCATGCCATAGTAAAGTCGTGGCTTCGCAATCATATAGCGGACGTTCATATAACGCCCCCAATCGCCATTCCGTATCTACCGACTGAAATATCTTTTCAACCAGCACATCAAACACCGGTGCAATTTTCAAGGCAGGCACAGAGAAGGGAGAAAGAAGACGGGATAGAGTAGATGAGAAGGATAGATATCAGTTGGCAGGGATGAAACGTGATCCAAGATTAGCAACGACTGCGGTGTAGAGCGCTGCTCCCAGCCAGAGAGACAGGATAACCGTTGGATTTCTGGCACCAGATTGCAAGACGAGAAGTGCTACAAACAATCCATTGTGCAGCAGGGCGATGAATAAACCAACCAGAAATGCTTGCTGTGGGCGAACAATGAGCGTATCTCTATCATTGGCCTGAAACAGCCCAACCATAAAGCCCAGTAGTGTTTTCACCAGCATTTGAATCCCCCACGTGCCATATATAGCATCCATCAGGAATCCCAGTGCAAATCCACTAATCATGCCTACACGCCGGCCATAGATAAATCCCAACCAGGCGATATAGAGCAGTACGGCATCGGGGTAGGCGCCCCAAAGCAACAAGCGTCCCAAAACCAGCCATTGCAACGCAATGCACGCAAGTCCAATGATAGCTGCTCGTATGGGAAAAGGCATAATTGGGGAAAAAGTATTTAGTGGTTAGGAAAGAAAAAAAGAGAACTAACCACTAAAAACAAACCACTAAATACTCAAAAAAGCATCCGTTATAGCAAACAACCTGGGGCAAATTATGCTTCGTCTCCCTCGGTGATTGCCAAAACAATCTTGTCCATCGCTTGCATAATTCTATATGATGGCACAGTATAGTTATTTGCGATCAAAGAAAATGCAATCAAGCGACCATCACGCGTGGTTACATAGCCGCTCAAAGATCTTACAGACTCCAGTGATCCCGTTTTAGCATAGACCGGAATGCCTTTTAATCGATGATCCAGGGTGGTTTGTGCTTCCCCACCACGAGCCAGGGTCCGCTTAAACGTCTCCCATTCCGGATGCTGCTGCATGTACGCCAGCAAACCGCCGATCGTTTCGGTGGTCAGCATGTTTTTGCGAGACAGCCCGGAGCCATCGCGTACAGACAAGCCGGCTCTGCTTACATCGGCCTTTTTCAAAAAATCTTTCACCCGGCGCTCCCCTCCTTCTACAGAACCTCCCCACCCAAACGTTCTGAATACCTGTTCTGCATAAAAATTATTGCTCTCTTTGTTTATCTGCACAAGCACATCTGAAAGCATTGGCGAATGATAAACAAATAGTGGGGCTGCATTTTTATAATCGATGTTTTCATCCAGTTCATCGATGTCATACAATGTGGAGACCACCTCAATACCTGCTTCCGCCAGATGATTCCGGAAGGTGTGCAATGTGAATAAGGTCGGATTGGATACGGGGATAATGACACTGCGGCGGTATACCCTGGGCACAGATCCTTTAACGGAGACTTCTTCGGTGCCCAGTTTCCTGTTTACGCGGATGGATCGACCACGCCGGCGTGCGCTTGTCGTTGCCTTGTTATCGATGTCTAAATACCCACCAGGCTTGTCCGTAAGCACAGGTGCTGCTCCAACGCGGCTGGACTCGATCTGAACAACAACAACATTGTCACTCCCTGATAAACCACTACTGGCCGGCGCAAAAGACTCAGTAGCAATAAAAGATAAATCCCAACCTTCAGCATAGGGCTGATCATCGAACACATTATCGTCTCCAATAATCCGTCCTTCGATGCGGGTTACACCTAAACCGGCAAGTTTTTCAGCCCACTCTTTCAGTGGATTCTCTGCTTTAAATTCTTTGCTCGAAAACGTGGGATCGCCGGCTCCTTCAAGAATCAAATCCCCTTTGAGTACAGATCCTCCTATTTCCCCTTTGAAATGCAGGGTGGTTTCATACCGAAAATCTGCACCCAATGCATCAAGTGCCGCGGCAGAGGTAAGAAGTTTTTGATTGGAAGCCGGCACAAAAGTCTTGTTGCCATTCCGGGTATACATAACCCGGCCGGAGGATAGGTCCTTCACATGCACACCCCAAAAAGCGGATTGCGCGTGCGGGCCGGCAAGAATATCTTCAATTTTCTCAGGCACTGATTTAGTGCGCACGGAACCCGTCATCGTTGCCAGAGCAGCAACAATAAGCATCAATCCCCACCATTTCTCAGAAAGTCGAGCGGCTTTAATGTTCTTTCCTCGAGATCTCATTCAGTATATACTAAGTTTACAATTCGTCCGTTACTAAGCTAAGGTGTTTTTGAAGGATCAACCCACAAGCTTTCAGCCCTCATTGAATAGCTTTTCGCGCCAGGACGTTGAGTCTGGCAATTACCGGACCAACCCTGCAGGAACCCTTAAATGAACAGGCGGTTTGCTTTCTGCCTATTCAGACCGGTATTATTTCTTACGAAACCCACCAGGCTATCCGCGCGATAGCTGCTTAACAATCTTCGCCTCTTATGGCCAAAAGTACTAAAAGCAAGAAAACACGCGCCCGACAAGCTTCCAGTAAAGCTTCTCGTGCAAATCAGACGCAACGATCTGGCAAGAACAAACCGGTTATGGTTTTTGCCAAAAGAAATTACTTGCTCATGATTCTTGGCGTCGTCCTCGTCATCTTTGGCTATTCTATCATGCGCATGGAGAATGAAGTAGACGGCATTATCTCCCTTTATGTTGCTCCACTGATTCTATTAGGTGGATATCTGGAAATAATTTATGCCATTCTTTGGCGTCCCAAATCATCACCCGAAACGGAAAAAACTGCTGAAACCGCCTAAAATACACATCTAATGTGTACTGCCAAGTCAATTTGGCTATTTGATTGCTGGTTGATTCGCCTTACCAATCAATCGTATAACAAATACTGCGCGCGCGATTGTTTGAAACCTGACACGTCTTCCTGCCATGAGTCTATAATGTCTGCTGGACTTTTTCCTGCCTCGAATTGAGTAACCAACCTGTCTCCACCGCTCAGTAAGCCCATCCAGCGGCTGTTAAAAAAAGAATCTTTTTCAGATGCCGGCGCTTGCTCGTAGAAAGCGTGAACCAAATGAATCCCGGTTGACAGAGGATCAAAAGCTGTCATGTCGGTTACCTCAATCATCACGCCCTGTAGCGGTTGATCTTTAAAGCGAGGATTACTGGACATGCCGATAATCGACTCAGGCGTGAATGCCTTGGTTGAAAAAGCAACCCCTTCCAAGCCAAAAGTATTTAACGTATCCACCAATGTCTGGCTGTTAATCCACGATGCACCCAATTGCTTAAAAGGGGCATAGGTGCCACGTCCTTCACTGGCTGACACAGCTTCAAAAAGACATGATCCTACGTAAATCAATGCCGTTTCAAAATCTGGAATATTTGGACTAGGAGGCCGCCAATCACGATTCAGTGCAGGCCACCGCAAAGCGCGTTGCCATCCCTCGATCTCAATGATCCTCAGGTCGAGATTTTCCAGGCCCTCTAGATAGGCTTCCCCTTTGATCATGCGCGCTAACTCGCCAGCCGTTAACCCATGTGCAATAGGAATAGGATACAGGCCTACGAAGGACTCAAAACCTGCTTCTCTGACAAATCCAGAGACATATTCGCCGCCTAAAGGATTGGGACGATCCAGTACATAAAAAGGAATGCCGGCCTCTGCTGCCGCTTGCATGGCATATCCCATCGTTGAAATGTAGGTATAAAACCGTGCACCAATGTCCTGAATATCAAATACAAGCGCATCCAGTTCTTCAAGCGCAGACTGCGCCGGCTTTTTTTGCTTGCCATACAGACTATAAACAGGCACACCCGTCTTCCTGTCAACCCCATCTGCTATTTCCTCGCCAGCATCAGCATCTCCTCTTATTCCGTGTTCAGGGCCAAAAAATGCGCCCAAAACAACGCCCTCAGCCTGTTCTACCAAATCTCCGAGGTGAACGGTATCTACCCTTGCAGTATGATTTACGACAAGTCCTACCGTCATTCCCTGAAATGAAGCAAAGTCATTTTCGTACAGCACTTCTGCGCCTGTCCTAAATACGGGTACAGGTTCAATCAGTACGGGAGCCGGCTGTTGCTGGCAGCCGCCGGCCATCAAGACGATGAAAAGGGCTCCCGAAAACAGGGTAAAAAAGGATGGACAGACTGAAGCTGCCCATCCTTTACAATATGCTGACACCAAACTGTTCAAGGAGTATCCTCAGGATGCGTTGGCTACAATGGTGTGCTCGGCAAAGAAATAGTTTGCCTCAATTTTTCCGTTCTCAACAGAGTCCGAACCATGCACAATGTTCTCTCCAACTGAATCCGCAAATGCTTTCCGAATGGTCCCTTCTGCTGCATCTGCAGGATTAGTCGCACCAATTAATGTACGAAAATCTGCAATCGCATTTTCCTTTTCAAGGACCATCGGTACACAGGCACCGCTTGACATAAAAGTCGTAAGCTCTTCGAAGAATGGCCGGCCCTTATGGACCGCATAAAATCCTTCAGCTTCTTCTTTGCTCAATTTAACCAGTTTCATGGCACAAACCTTAAAGCCTGCCTCCTGAATTCGCCGAGTAACCTCACCAATGAGATTCTTTCTAACACAGTCGGGCTTTAGGATGGTCAACGTTCTTTCAATCGCCATAGCCTTCCAAATTCGTCTATCTAAATTATTATTCAAAACAAAGCGGCTCACCCGTTACAGGTCAGCCGCAAAGATACACGGATTCAGGTATCTGGTTTCTGAATCCTGGTTTAAAGTTAGGTTATCCTTTATCGTTGTTCGTTGGCAGAGCATTTCCCCCGGCCAATAAATCACACGAACAAAAGCTTTTACTAGCGGGAGCTCGATACTTCAATTCGACCGCGATGCGTATCAACTTCAAGGTTAGGTCCGCCCCCGCCAACAGTGCCGCGGTACTTATTTTTCTCGATGCTTACGTCGCTCAAGCCGAAATTGGTATCCAGATCTCCTTTGTTACCAAGATTGGCATTGAGATCAAACCCAGCATCCCGTGGTAATCGCAAGCGAACGTCCCCTCTATACGTATCTATCGAACTATTTCCTGAAAACTCGGCAAACTCAGCAGTTATATTACCCTTGTAGGTATCAGCTTCCAGTGAGCCGGCCAATTCAGTTATCTTGACATCACCTTTGTAGGTATCAATCCGTAAATCACCCGTTACCCCGTAAATTCTGGCTTCACCTTTATAGGTCTCTAAATCCAGGTCAGCCACTAGCGACTCAATGGTGATTTCAGATTTATAATCTTCAATGATCAGATCTGCAGTCTTTGGCATCTTGATTTTGTAATGCACAAAAGGCAGGCTCATATTGTTTTTTCCCCAATTACGAAGTTTCTGGCCTTCCTTTTTGGCTTTGCTATAATCGCTCTCTATGCGTAGTCTATTGCCAGATTGGCGGATGTGAACTTCAGTGAACGCGACCAGCGCTCCATTTCCGTCAGCTTCAACGATGGCTTCAATTTCAACTTCATTACGATCCCAGGTGGTTACATCAATACTTCCTTTGTAGGTATCAACCTGTACACGACCACTGGCGCTGAAATCAACTGTTTCAGTAATTTTTTTACGCTGCGCTGTTGATGGTAGCACCAAAGCGAAGGAAAGAAGAAATACAGGTACCCAGGTTTTCAAGTATCGCATGATCGGGAATGAATTAGATCTGAAGAATGACCTATATACGGCTCGACCATACCCTATTGTTACAGTAGCTCTAACCTGTGTAAATACGAAAAGACCAACATGCTGGATTTTAAGCCCTGTGGGCAGTCAGGTTTACAGCCAGGTTTATAGCGGCAGAATTAAAACGTCATTATTTCGCATACAGAGTACCAGCCAAAAGGCTGTCTCAACAGCTTTGGTTTAGCGGGTGGAAGAAAAACAAAAAGCCCTTTGGTTACCCTGTCAATTTGTGCGTGACCAAGTTACCAAAAGGCTATAATGCCGGCTAAAAATGCTTAAACGTGCCGTTCTGCGTGATATGATGAACGTACAAGGGGACCACTTTCTACATGACCAATGCCCTTGGCCTCACCCATCTCTTTGTACCAGGCAAATTTATCTGGATGGATAAATTCAATCACAGGTAAATGCATCCGTGTTGGCTGTAGATACTGGCCAATCGTCATCACGTCTACACCATTCTTCACAAAGTCATCCATGAGCTTCAGGACTTCATCATCCGTTTCCCCAAGGCCCACCATGATCCCGCTCTTCGTTTTGAGCCCCTGATCTTTAGACCGCTTTAACACCTCCAAAGACCGTTCGTAATTTGCTTGTGGTCGTACTTTACGATACAAGCGTGGCACAGATTCTACGTTGTGATTCAGCAACTCAGGACGCTCATCCAGCACGATCTGTAAAGCATCCCAGAGCCCTCTAAAGTCAGGAATCAGTACCTCAATGGTACAACCTGGCTGGTATTCACGGATTTTACGGATGGTTTCTGCAAAAATAGGCGCACCACCGTCTTTACGTTCATCTCTGTTGACACTGGTCACAACAGCGTGACGCAAATCCATAAGCTTAACGGCTTCAGCAACGCGACGGGGTTCGTCCCAATCAAGACCTTTATCTGGCCGGCCGGTTTGTACCGCGCAAAAACCACAGGAGCGGGTACAAACATTACCCAATATCATAAATGTGGCTGTGCCTGCGGTCCAGCATTCTCCCATATTCGGGCAGCGCGCACTTTGACAGACCGTATGTAAATCGTGAGAATCGATGATATTCACGAGGTTTTTATAGGTCTCACCATAAGGCAGCTTCACCCGCAACCAATCGGGGCGTCTTCCCCTCGCATTGGTTTCCACGGGTGTGCTCACTACCGGGAGTTCAACGAAACCGGAATCTCCATCGCCCGTTGGAACGAACGACTCTTCTTTTACTCGCTTCAGCTTTATTTCACCAGGCTTCAGCGGTTTACGGGAGGGTTTGTTAGGTGGGATAGAATTCGACATCTGCCTCTAAGGTCTGCCAGCAAGCATCCGATTTATAAACTAGAATATTCGTCTAGAAGATGCCCCCACAGCATCCAGGATGTATGAAGGAATCAACTTCACTGGCTACCCCAAGCTTTAGGGAATGATCCCGAGCCGGCGCTAGCTTCGCTCATCTGGAATACTATCCTTTTCCCATAGCTGCTTAAGACAAAAAATATAGAATGGAAGCCGTAGATCGATCTTTATTGACACCTAATGAGGTTCACAAAACCCTTAAATCGCACATGCTGGTTGACGGCATGCAAATGGTCCTTGATCTTGAAAACAGTAAAGGTATCCATTTAGTAGACCAGAAAACGAACAAAAGTTATGTAGACTTTTTTGGTTTCTTTGCCTCCAACGCCATTGGTATGAACCATCCCAAGATGCGTTCTGATGCCGATTTCATGAAGCGCCTTACTGAAGCTGCGCTTTGTAAAGTGACCAATTCTGATGTCTACACGCTTCACATGGCGCGCTTTGTACAAACATTTGGCCGCGTTGGTATCCCTTCTTACTTACCTTATACCTTTTTCGTATCAGGCGGGGCTTTGGCTGTAGAAAATGCACTTAAGACAGCTTTTGACTGGAAAGTGCGGAAGAATTTTAAAAAAGGCTACCGGCGCGAATTAGGCAGCAAAGTATTGCACTTTGACAAGGCTTTTCACGGCCGCTCAGGTTATACACTTTCGTTAACCAATACAGCAGATCCAAGAAAAACCCAGTACTTCCCCAAATTCGACTGGCCTCGTGTACAGAGTCCTATGATAGAATTTCCTCTTACGGAGGAAACGTTAGCAGATGTCATCCGACGCGAACAAGAAACGCTCGCGCAGGCAAAAATATATTTCCAAGAGTATAAAGATGATATCGCTTGCGTTATCGTGGAGCCCCTTCAAGGTGAAGGCGGAGACAACCATTTCCGTCCTGAATTCTTACACGCATTGAAAGCACTGGCCCACGAAAATGATGCACTCCTGATTTTTGACGAGGTGCAATCAGGCGTTGGTATCACAGGTAAATTCTGGGCACATCAGACACATGGTGTTGAGCCAGACATTATCTCTTTTGGTAAGAAAACGCAGGTTTGTGGTATTTTGGCCGGCCCTAAACTCGACGAAGTAGATGGTCACGTTTTCCAGACAGCAAGCCGTATCAACTCAACATGGGGCGGTAATCTGGTAGATATGGTTCGGTTTGATCGTATTCTCGAAATCATTGAAGAAGACAATCTGGTCCAACAAGCTGCAGAAGTAGGCGAATACCTGCGGGAGCGCTTGGTCGACATGGCAGAGCAGTCTGCTATTGTATCGAACGCCCGAGGCGCCGGCTTGATGTGTGCGTTTGACTTGCCGGATGCGCATGTACGCGATGCCTTCCTCGACAAAGCGTTCGAGAAAGGGATCATCATGCTGGGTTGTGGTACACACTCTGTTCGATTCCGCCCGCCACTTACTGTGACGCGCGACGAAATTGATGCCGGCCTTGAGATGGTAAATACGGCGCTGAACACCCTTTAACACTATTTCCGCCAATACATTGCAAACAAGGCATTGCAAACAAGGCATTGGCGTGCTGAAATGGGAAGAGTGAAAGGGAGTTGAGAGACTCAATCTTAACTGTATATGTGTCTCTCTTCGCCCTTCACTTCTCCATTGATACTTGGCCCAATGATCAAGAAAACAACAACGCCCACCCGCATTCCGGTCCCAGGTAAAAAGATCATTGAAGAGTTTGTAGGACGCGTTCATACGCAAACACAATCAATGAGTGTGGCACATATGATTGCCCCTCCAGGTTGGTCCGAGCCTTTTCAAACACCTGCGTTTGACGAGGTCACCATTGTAGTGCGAGGTACGATGCGCGTAGAATACGACGGCATGGAAATTGACATTGCTGCAAACGAAACAGTATTGGTTGAAGCCGGCGATCGCATTCGTTATAGCAATCCTTTCGAAGAAGAAGCTGAATATTGGGCGGTATGCGCACCGGCTTTTAGTCCCGATACTGTACATCGCGAAGACTAAAATCGGCCAAATAAACCGATATTAACCGGTTTATTATCCAGTATCTGCTCATTCTCATGAAAAACTTTTCTGCTGTAGCGCTTCTGCTCGCTACAACAACGCTCACATCCTTGGCGCAGCAAACGTCAGAGACGGTTTTGCTCATTCCTGTTCCTAATCCCGAACTTATTTGCCGGCTTCATCCTGTGATGGATGACGTAGGCACCTTTATTCCTCCTCCTTCAGATATCTCGGATCCGCTGGGTGCCAACGCATCAACCATCAACGTTACGTACATAGATGATGATGTCGCAGATCCGTGGCCCCAAGACGCCATAGACGCATTTAACTATGCAAAAGCTGTCTGGGAAAACCATCTCGACTCGCCACTTGCTATTGAGATCGACGCGCACTGGTCTAATCTAGGCGGATGTGATATTTCGCAAGGCGTTACACTGGGCGCAGCCGGCCCAACATTTGTCGCCAGTTGGGGGAGTTCTCCCGTGGCAAATACAACGTATCCCATTGGACTCGTCAATGCACTTCTGGGTAGTGACCAGGCACCAGGCTCAGCGGACGTCAATTCCTCTTTTAACAAAGACTGTGATGATGTTGCTTCCGACCTTTGGTACTTCGGTACAGATGGAAGCGTCCCTGCAGGCAAGATCGACTTTGTAAGTGTTGTGCTACACGAACTTGGTCACGGACTTGGATTCTCTGGTTCTGCCAGTTACGACGACGGTGTTAATGACACGGGCGGTGGCGGCTCAAATGGAAATGAATGTAGCGGTACAGCCGGCAGTGGATGTTTTTCTGCCACACCCAACATTTATGATCGCTTTGCATTTGATGCAACAACCGCAGGTACCGCACTCCTCGATACAGGCACGTACCCAGATAATTCAACAACCCTGGGGACGGCACTGGTTAGCAGTGTCGCTCATTTTGCCAGCAGTTCAGTAGAAGCCAATAATGGCAATGAAGCGGCCCCTTTATTTGGCCCCAATCCCTGGGAGAGCGGATCCAGCTATTCTCATCTGGATGAAACATCTTACAACGGTTCACCGCACGCACTGATGACCCCTTATCTGGGCAGCCAGGAAGCAAATCATAGCCCCGGTGCAATAACCTGCGCTATTTTTCAGGATATCGGCTGGCCAATGGGACCGGACTGCCTGACCCTGTTGCCTGTTGAGATCATCCAGTTTGAGGCATTGACCAACGGACCAACCGTGTCTCTTCTCTGGAAAACTAAAAGCGAAACCAACAATGCTGGCTTTAGTCTTGAGATGCATTCAGAAGATGGCCCCTTTGAAGAGATAGCCTTTATTCAAGGCGCCGGCACAACCACGGAGGAGCAGTCTTACCAATATACCTATTCGGCACCTGTTACTGGCCTGTACACGTTTAGGCTCAAGCAAATCGACTTTGATGGGCGTTTCGAATTTAGCGATGCCATTCAGGTAATGATTAATCCCAACAATTCGTTTGATCTGGCAGCTGCCTACCCAAATCCGTT
>JBGCEN010000451.1:0-17822 GCA_045106435.1 Rhodothermales bacterium | reverse complement strand
TCCCTGCGTTTCTGCCAAACCAAATGCATCTGTGCGTTCAGTGAAGCCGGCAACCGGTTCATAAGAATAGACCCGCAACCCCATCCACTCCCCGGTGAGCAATAACTCAGCTACATCATCTCCATCCAAATCACTCCAGGTCGCGTCTGTTACCATGCCTGGTGCCATCAAAGGCTCAGCTTTGGTTGCGGTTACATCCTGAAATTCACCCTCCTGATTTTCCAGCACATAGCTTCTTGGAGCCAGCGGATAACGCCCCGGCAACGTTAAGCCTCCTACAAACAAATCAAGATCTCCATCCAGATCAAAATCATGCGCTGAAACCGTGGCAGTACTCGACTCCATAACTGGCAGTTGAGCGGAAGCGTGGGAAAAGGCACCAAAACCATTGTTCAGATAGAGGCGATCCTGATATAAAGCCATGTCCTCTACTTCATCATTTCCACCACTTGCAACGTACAAATCAACGTCACCATCATTGTCAGCATCAAAAAAGAGCGCATCAACATCTTCATAGTAGGCGTGCTTGCCAAAATCAGGCATCGCGGTTTCTTTGAATGAGCCGTTTGGCTGCTGCAGATACAATACGGCAGCTTGACCACGTGCTCCCCCTATAAAAACATCTTCCAGATTATCTCTATTTACATCTTCTATTGCGAGCGCCGGCCCCATTCTGGAAAGCATGTGCGGTAACAGAGGCTCTCGGCTGAAGTCATAAAATCTATTTTCCTGATGGACGAAAGCCATGCCAAGGTCATCAGCAAGCTGATACATATGTTGATCATCAGCGTCTGTCTGCTGCTCCGAGGCTGCTCTGCTGTCGGCATAGGCGAATGATACCGTTTGATTGGTTGCTACCTGCCGGCGTACCTCCTCGTTGCCATCAGGCCATGTTACGTGTAAATCAACCGACGTCAGGGCTCCCAGCCCCGCTGAAACCACAGGATCAACCGATGACAAATAGCCTCTGGCAGGCGAGACATAATGCAAAAACTGCGAATCCCCTGTCCCTTTAATTTTTATCGTGCTTCCAATGCCCAGTGGATTCCCCTCAGCACCAGTTAAAACGATCCTCAGGTAATTCGAATTTGCACGCTTCTCGGTATTGTTCTGGAAGAGAAAAGCCGCATCATTAATATTGTTGATAACAAGATCCAGGTCTCCATCAAGGTCCAGATCACCATATGCAGCGCCGTTCGAAAAGGAGGGTATATCAAAACGCTGTTGCTTATCGCTAAAAACCAATCCACCTTCATTCATAAAGGCGTAGTTTTGCAGTTTTGTGCTTGGCATTTTCTGAACCAGATCCAAAGAAGAAAAGGTCTCCCCCATAGCACTTGCACGGCGTGCTTCACCCAGCACACGCTCCAGATAGTCTATGTCTGTATAGTCACGCAGATATCCATTGGTAATGACAACATCTTTGAAGCTATTGTTGTCAAAATCAGCCAATAAAACAGCCCAGCTCCAGTCTGTATTCGACACGCCGGCAAGCTGTCCTATTTCAGAGAAGGTCTCATTCCCGTTGTTGAGCTGTAGCATATTGCGCATATACTGCTCGTGAATACCACGCTCCCGCATCTGGTCGTAAAAGATGTAGTTCTCCGGCCCCTTTAATATTTTCTGGCGGTAGTGATCTTCTGCCATCATATCCAGCGTCAACACATCGGGGAGTCCATCGTTGTTGATATCCGCTATATCCGTACCCATAGAAGAATAGGATGCGTGTGTTAACCTTTTTGCGATCTCGTTTACAAACGTTCCATTCTGTTGATTTATGTACAGGTAATCTTCTTCTATGTAATCGTTTGCTACATACAGGTCGGGCCACCCATCCAGGTTGATGTCCGATACAACAGCGCTGAGTCCAAACCCGAGGGGATTGCCTATGATGCCGGCTTCCGCACTCACGTCTACAAAAAAGCCGTTGTCATTTCGATATAATTTGTCGCCTGCCAACGGGTCGCGTTGCTGCCTCATTAAGGCAACATCAAAATTTGAGAAGCGGCGGATGGGATGATTGAGCAAGTACATATCCAAATCACCGTCGCGATCATAATCAAAGAAGCTCGCATGATTTGAGTAGGAAGGATCATCTAGTCCAAATGCAGCCGCTTGTTCGCTGAAAGTAAGGTCGCCGTTGTTGATATAGAGGAGATTCCTTCGGCGGTCTTCGCTTACTTGTCCTGATTGACAAACATAAATATCAAGCCAGCCATCGGCGTTAACATCAGCCATTGTAACGCCGGTTGTCCAACGAGGTGCATCGTCCAGATTTACAGCTGCAGTGATATTTTCAAATGTTAATTCGCCTTTGTTTAGATAAAGCTGATCAGGCTCCATGTTGGCGGTGAAATAAACATCTGGCAATCCATCATTATTCAGGTCGCCAATGGCAACGCCCCCCCCATTGAAAAAGTACTCGTATTCCAGCACATTAAACCCTTCATGCTCAACTATGCGATTTTCAAAGGTAATCCCTGTAGATTCAGCAGAAAGGCGCGAAAAAACCTGAAATGATTCTTCATGTCCAGAATCAGCACATCCCCACGTCATAAATAACAAGAACCAGCATCCCCACCCAGCTTTTTTGCACTGGATTTCAGACAACAACCGGGAACCTCTACCGACAAAAATCATGCTATTAGGGTACGTCTCGCTTTAATTCTGGAAGGCTTCTAGATGACGATTTTTGCTCGCCCCGGCATATCGATAATATACCATGTCATCAGCCAAAAACCTGGTGGGATTTCCAATGGTAGATTGGATCATAATCGCAATGTATTACAGCAATCTATACCGTTAGTTCTGCTTGTTTTTTTTGCAAGTTTCAGCATATCCAGCCCTGTTCAAGCACAATCAGACGCGCAGGCTGCATCACCGGAAAACGATTTTAATGCACTGTGGGTGAACAAATCCATTGCTGAGGTAGATGCGTTTATTGGCCACACATTTACTTCACTGGAGATTGAACATTTCGAAGCCGCAACAAATGCTTATCTCTGGCTACTTGAACAAGCCGGCGCTTCCGTTTCCAAGAAAGAGCGATTGATACTGGATAGACATTTCAGTGCGTTGGCCATGGTCATGTCCGCAGCAGATAGGAATGCCATTGGATTAGGAGAACCGTCTTCAGAAACGCTTACGCAAAACCTGATTCCTGCTTACGCAAATGCCATTGCGTTGTGGTGGCGAAGGCAAGACAATCTGCCGGCAACGCCCCTTAACGAGCGTATTGAGGAGCATTTGCGCCGCGTCACCTATGCACACGTTCATTTTGCTAATAAAAGAGATCCCCGAGGACTAGATGACAGAGGCGAAATATTTATACGTCTGGGAGAGCCTTCAAAGAATGAAGAGATAAAATTACTAACCCCCTCGCTCATTGTTAATGCGCAAAGCTTCTCGGTACCCAAAAATACGTTCTGGGTTTATCAGCATATAGAGAATGAAGCGCACTATTTGTTCGTCAGAAAAAGCAAAGCCAAAGGTTTTGTAGTGTCCGAGTCTACTGATTTAATCCCCCATCAGCTGCAAGGCCGGCGTTACATCAACGAATTGCTTGTATGGATGGAAGAAATTTATGGCCAGCTTGCCCTGCTCCATAACTCTTATGGCCTGCAATTCGACGAAATAACCAATTATCTCGCCATCCCCAACAGTAACATTCGGGCTGACGTCTTTGCCAGAACCCAGCTTTCAAAAGCGAGCGTGCTCGACGATCAAAATGCCTATCTTCGTTCCCAAATTGTACCATCCTCCTACTCCAGCAATTTTGGCGTCGCTGAAAATCTTAACGTGCACGTGCGCATGGCACGTTTTCTAAACGAAGATGCCAGTACTCGTTCAGAAGTTTATTGGAGCATGGACAACAAGGAATTGGCGCCTTCCAGAAAATTGGTTCGTAATTTCTACAAACAAGGCCATGAACCATCTGAAAGATATTTGATTTCTGCAGCATTGACGCACCTTTCTGACCAGTATGAAGTGGAGTCTTTAGAAGAGAAGCATTTTCTTGTTAAAGCCAATTTACAGCGCCCGTTACCAGCAAAAACGCTCGAGGCTCATTCTGATCAACCTACCTTCCACCTTGCACTGCAATGGGATCAACGCTGGACGTTGAATAATGAAGACCCCGTCAAACCAGGCGCACGCGTTAAGATAGGTACCCATCGTATCGATTCGCTTCAAGCGCTTCATGCTGAGGGACTTGCATTGGAAATGAGCGACCTTAAACCATTGATCACCCTGGCTGATTTCTCTCTTGATGGTGCCCAAGCATATGCATCACCACAAATCTCAAATAAAACACCGCTAGCGCTGTATTTCGAAATATACAACCTGACATTTGATCAAGATGACAACACGCAATACTCGATAGAATATGAAGTGGTACGTGAACAGGGGCGTCGTTTTTTCAATTTCAGAACACCGGAAGGCGTATCCAGTGCCCGGATTACCAATACCGGCAATAGCCGCGCAGCAAAAGAGTTCATCATTCCTGAACTGTACGAAATGGACGGCAAAGGTAAACTAGAGATCATAATCCATGTAACAGATCTGACATCGGGAGCAAAGAAAAGTAGATCAATTGAGTTCGAGTTGAAGAATTAGAGATTCTTCTCGCACCCGCTAATAGCAACTTGCCATTGAACAGTCATTCGTTCTGCATACGACTCAATCTCTGTGCAATTGAAGACTTCTCAGCCAGCGCCTGATTAGCGGGCCTCCCAGATCTCAGTTTCAACATGAAATGCAGCCCAGGCAAACCAAAACGATACGAAGGCACGATCTATCGGGGCCAATCGTGTGCCGGCTAGCGGGCCTTCAATTGCGAGGCCGTCAACTTGCCAGACACTGCCAGTCTCAAGGTCTCTGATCTGCTCGTCCCGGACTTCAAAATTAATACGTTCATTTCCGATCCGAGGCGAATATGCCATCGCGCTGTGAAAGGTATTGTCCCAAAAGACAACTACCGGGCCGATGTCTTCAAGTGAGTGCACCACGTTGTAAAGCGCTCCATTATCCAGTTCAGAAAATAGAAACGCTGTACCGCCCAGCCTGTTATCAGGAATCCCCAGCAATCTTGCTTTGGGAGGACGCCGGCGATCGATTTCCATATCAAACAGCAGCCCATCATTGTCTGGGTTTTCATAATTGCCGTAGGGATAATTCGCCGAAGTATAGCCAATGTTAAATCCGGTTTGATTTGACAGGACCTTGGAATCAGGATTTAATGCCTTCCAGCCGGCCCAGGTCATTTCAATCACCGGATGCATATCCAGGCTCGCTCCCAACCGTGGACCACAATCTGCTCGACGGTTCATTTGCGGCCAAAGTGATTCGCTTGATGTACGATCAAACATGATCAGATTATTATTCCAAAGCAGCCCGGAAACGCCAAATTCCCCACCTTCAATCACATTTCGTTTAAATGCCATGCTCGATCCTGTGAGCGGGCAATAGGTCATTGCCAATGCAAGATCGTCGATCTCAAAGTTAATAATCTCATGATACCACAAGATATTGTGAGGAATTGCGTACGCCTTATCCTCAACCATAAAGCCGATCACCCGATCAAATTCGGAGAGATAAGAAATCTCTGAGACATCAACAAAAGGAATATCAGAAAGAGCCGGAACAACGTCTTTTCCGACACCGCCTTCCGTGATGTTTTCGATAGGAATACTACAGGTAGCCTCACGCGGCGAGAATTCAATGATTTCCTCCGGTTCGTTGGCGTCACATCCACTAACAAGCAGACTGCACAATACCAGAGACTTCAACAAAAAAGTGGATAGCACACTCCTTGTCGCAGAATATTCAGTAGAAGTACGTCTAAAAAAAGAAGGCTTCATTTTGTACGACGAAAGGAATTTGTTAACGCGTGTGACTTGAGTTGAATGGTACCCCGCATTGTTACAAAAAAGGGGGCTTGCCAAGTGGCAAGCCCCCTTTCAATGGAGTCACTAATTATACGCCAGAATTATGGAACGTCCCACCAAACGCGCGTGGTTAGTTCATCTGGTCCCTGACGAGAAAGTGCCGCAGCATAATTCTCTGGGTTAGCAACAGCTTCTGCTTCACGGTAGCGCAAGCGACGAGGAATCGTTCCGTTGGTTACGTTACCTGGGTAGTTCACAGGTGTAAGCGTTGGATAGCCTGTCCGGCGCCAGTTGGCATATGCTTCATACTCATTCAGCAATACAGAGGCCCAAATCTGGTTATTGATCTGTTCCATTCCGTTCGCTGCATCGTATGGATTTGCTGCCAGATACGCATCAATGTCTGCTTCATCAATAACAGCATCCGCACCGTACATGGAGAGATACTGCATTGCAGCACGCACACCATTTTCGTAATGCGTTGCAGGGTTGCCACCATGCCATCCACGAATCGCAGCTTCACCTAGCAAAAACTCTACTTCTGCATAAGTCATGAAGAACATAGGATCATCCTGTCCTGTCATCACTGGATTAGGACGCATAAAGATATTCTGTTCACAAGCAAGCGTGCCGCCTTCGACACATTCAACATAGTTTGGATCAGCTTCAACCGTCTGTGCATCCAGACCGTTTGGCATACCAATTGGTGGTGCACCATCCGTGGTTGTTCCATAAACATTAAGTCTAGGATCACCCGTTGCAAGCATCCAATCTACAAAGAATTTGCTTAACCGTGGGCTGCCATCAGCGACAAACACAGAACCATTGCCGTTTGCATAACTGGAAGGGTCATGCGGTACAAAGGCAATATCGTCATTGCTCGTCAT
Organism: Rhodothermales bacterium; assembly: GCA_045106435.1. Classification (GTDB taxonomy): domain Bacteria; phylum Bacteroidota; class Rhodothermia; order Rhodothermales; family JAHQVL01; genus JBCCIM01. The sequence goes on along the minus strand of JBGCEN010000451.1, from coordinate 11,050 downwards.
CACGCCGCCGGCGATCGCTTTTTGAACCCAGGCCTGAGCCATTGCTGGATCAACCTTTACGAGACGCATCGCAAGGCGAAGCATCAACGAGTTTGCAAAGGTTTTCCACTTGTCTACGTCGCCACTATACATGATGTCACCGGTGCCAAATGTTTTCGCACCAGGTGTAAGTGCGGCCGCAGCTGCTTCCAACTTGGCCAGCATGTCCGCATAGATCTCAGACTGTGGATCATAGACAGGCTTGGTGATTCCTTCTGTAAAGCCTTTACCAGCTTCTGAGTAAGGAATGTCACCGTGTAGGTCCGTCAGGCGGTGATACATAAATACGCGAAGGATCTGAGTGATGGCATTCATGTTGCCACCTTCAGGATCTGCTTCAGTTTGCACAAGCAAATCTTCGACGTTTTTCGCTACGTTCGGATAGTAACGATCCCACATCGCAGCTGAATAAGAAGCGATGTACGTGTATTTGTCGCCAGCCCAGTACCCTGGAGTGGTTGCGTAATGCTGAATCATTACTGAACTATAAATCAGATTGGTCCGCCAGTTTTCATAGCGCTGCCCGGAGATATTCAACTGAATATCTGTCAATTTAAAATTCGGGTTAATCTGACTGGCCTGCGTGGGGTTGACGTTCAAGTCCTCAAACTGACTGTCGAGCGAATCACACGACGTCATAAAGAACACACTGAACGCAACAAGACCCAGGCATTGCAACGTTGATTTTATTTTCATGGTAATCTTCAATTTTTCAGATGCTAAAGTGTGCATTCAATAATTACATGCCTTTCTTAAAGGCTATGCCGCTATTGATAATTACAGGCGAACATTGATGTTAAAACCAAAGCTCCGAACCTGCGGCACACCTGAGTGCTCCAGACCTTGAACGTTGTTGTTCGTGAAGTTTGACTCTGGATCCACGTTTTCAATTTCGCTATGAATCAACCACAAGTTGCGACCAATCAATGAGATTGTAGCTAACTGGATAGGTGAAGTAGCAAACCAACGACTTGGAAGACGGTAGGTCAATTGTAGTTCACGCAGTTTTACAAAGCTTGCGTCGTATACAAATTCCTCACCGATCTGACTAGCAATGCGACCGAAGTAGTCCTGCGGATCTACTGCAACTGCATTCACTGCTCCATTTTCATCAACTCCGTCACCAACAATAGAACCTTCTGCGCGTCCTTCCAGCGTCGCTTTATGCAAACCGTTGCCATATGCTGAAGCGTTTGTTACAGAGAACAAGTCTCCACCAAAGCTAAAGTCAACAAGCCCACGAAGCGTGAAGTTTTTATACCGCACTGTGTTGCTTATGCCACCCAGGAAGTCTGGCGTACCATTTCCAAGCACACATAGATCACCAGTACGGACTGGAAGACCTGAAGCATCATGTACAATGCGACCTGTAGAATTACAGGTATCAGGGTTGCCATCAGCATCGTTAGGAACACTTTCACGTAAATACTGGCGGCCTTTGATTGTACCAAAAGCTTCGCCAACATCTGCAGTGATGAAGTTCCCACGTGTCCGGCTTTCTCCGAGTATAAGAGAAGTCTGGTCTCCGGCAAGAGATACCACTTCATTGGTATTCTTAGCCATGTTAATGTCAAGATCCCAACGGAAATCTGCTGAACGAGCAGGTGTTGTTGAGAGTAACATTTCAACGCCTGAGTTTTTCATTGAGCCGGCGTTGATCACCTGGCTACCAAATCCTGATGCACTTGAAATTGTTGTGCGCAGAATCTGATCGTCTGTTGTCTGATCATACCAGGTAAAGTCAAGACCCACACGGTTGTCAAGGAAGCGTACATCAATACCTACTTCTTTACCAACCTGCGAGAACGGCTTCAATCCTGCCAGTGGAATCTGCCCCTGGGCTACACCACCAAGTGGATTGCCAAAGTGTGCAGCACCACGAAGGGAATACGTCAACGCGAGCTGGTAAGCATCGGTGTCTCCACCCACTTCAGCCCATGATGCACGAACTTTACCAAAGGTCAACCAATCAGGCGTCTTCATTGCATCAGAGAATACAAAGCTACCACTAATAGAAGGATAGAAGTAGGAGTTATTATCTGTTGGCAACGTAGACGACCAGTCATTACGCGCTGTTAGAGACAGGAATGCATAATCTCTGAAAGAAAACTCTGCAGAGCCATATAAAGAATTAACCTGCTTCTCATTAAGAGCATATCCAATGGTAGGATTCAGCTGGTTTCCTACGGTCTCCAATTCTGGCACGTTAAATCCACCACTACCGCCGAGGGTAAGGTCTTCACGTTCCTGATAGAGGATGTTACCACCAAAGTTAGCGTTAATGCCAATGTCTGGCGTAAGATCTTTCTGAGCCATAAGGAGGAAATCAGTATTCAATTCTGAAATTCTGAATTCCTGTTCGCTCTGACCACCAAGGCGGTTATAACCTGTTCCAAAACCGGTAATACTTGTACGGCGTGTTGTGTACGTATCACCACCAACACGTCCCATCAAAGACAACCAATCAGCGAATTGATACGTCAACGACGTAAAACCAATCAGCCGGCGATCTTCGTCAGCACTTGTAATATTGTATGCTGCGAAATATGGGTTCTGGGAGAAGATGCTTCCTGTTACAGCGAGCTCTTCATTGTCATCATTAGTCCCTGGGCGGTCGTTGACGCCAATCATTGGGCCTGGGTCAACATTTGGTGCCAGCTGATAGACGGTAAAGTTCGCGTTACCAGGAGAGTCAGAAAGGCGTGGGCGATTCTGAACGTCTTCGCGGATAAAGTTGAACTTCGCATCTGCAGATAATCTGCTACCAAAGTTGGCAGTACCACGTAAAGAGAGACTTGTACGTGTCAGACCAGAGTTTGGTGAGATCCCATCATTGTCCAGGTGAGACAATCCGAGGCGGACTGATGCTACATCGCTGGAAGTGCTCAGTGCAAGAGAGTTTGTTGTTGTCACGCCTTGTTCGTAGAAACGACCCAAGCGATCATCAACCAGTGCATAAGGACGCATTTCGCCATCCCATGCAACAACTTGTGAACCATCTAACGACTCTCCCCATGAAGACAGGTTTGTTTCACGGGCTTCGTTTGCACTTGCAGGCTTAAGGCCGCGCGTACCCTGTCCGTATTCTTCCTGCCAGTTTGTATTGACCAGCGTATTTTCGAAAGAAGTATTGCTGTTAAACTCAACACCCAGACCAGAACCTTGCTGTGCTCTTTTGGTCGTGATAAGAATAACACCATTCTTTGCACGCGTGCCGTACAACGCTGCAGCTGAAGGGCCTTTAAGCACAGTCACTGCTTCGATGTCGTCAGGGTTCATGGAAGAAATACCATCTCCCCCGTCAGATCCACCCCACATACCTGCCTGACCGAGCGTTGAGTTATCGATAGGAACCCCATCAACAACATATAATGGTTGGTTGTTTGTACCAGCCGTACCTAAAGAAGCACTCCCGCGAATAACAACACGGCTAGATCCAGCAGGACCTGTTGCAGGTTTAGATACCTGAACTCCAGACACTTTACCAACCAATGCATTTGCCACATTGGTTTCACGTGATTGGCGCAACTGTTCACCATCTACTTCACCAATAGAATAGCCTACAGCGCGTTCAGATCTTTCAATACCAAATGCGGTAACAACCACTTCTTCAAGTAATTGCGTGTCTTCAGCTAACTGGATCCCCAGGTTAGTCTGGCCATTCACTTCAATGGTTTGCGTGAGATAGCCTACAAATGAAACGACGATCGATGCGTTCGCATTTGAAATCGTGAGGCTGAATGTTCCATCAGCGTTGGTGATAGTACCGTTTGTGGTACCTACTTCTACAATGTTAACACTTGGTACCGGAAGATTGTCCGCAACGGCGGTAACCGTACCCGTGATATCGTGTAGCTGTGCGCTAGCAGATAACGCTAAACCACTCATCAGAATGAATGTAAGCGTTAATAATCTGCCGATTTTTTTCAAGCGCGCTTTATAAAAGCTTTTTAGCATAGCTTTTTAGACCAGCGTCCTTTTGGTTATTGATGACTAAATATCAGTTTGCCTATGGGATTCTCTCCTAATGACAAACATTTTTTTCTCTGAGAACCAAAAAGTACCCCGAATCAGATTAGCTAAGTTTGTTAAAGTGGTCAGCGCTTCCTAAGCCGGCACATGCTTTTGGTGGGCATGTGTACCTTTTTGGTAGAGGTCCTATAAAAATAGGGCATTATCGGGGAGCTTAGCAAAATAAAAATGAACTCTGGAACCGGTTCCAATATGTTCATTTCAACAGTCTGGCAAGCTGCAAATTATTATTCTCTAACAAGCGTTCCACCTGAACAGTAATATTGCATAGGCCAATGGTTGAATAGAAGAGGCTAACTGTAAAAACCAGTTGTTTTCGATACATTAGCATAAAATCAAGTGAAAAATTATTCTTTTTATAGTTGAAAGCCGATTTTATTCTATGCATCGTTTAATATGCCCATGTTTGGTTACATCAAATAGTATTGAGTTGTGGAAAAGGATCGTATTACCATAAACAAAATTGCTGAGCTTGCTTTTGTCTCTCGTTCTGTGGTTTCCCGGGTTTTGAATGACCGCCCTAATGTGAGTGAGGCGGCTCGTACGCGCGTTCTCGATATAATCCGCAAATATAATTATCATCCCAGTTCAACCGCCCGAAGTCTGGCCACAAATCGCACGTATGAAATCTGCATACTCGTTCCCCGGTGGCAAAACGAAGTACTCGCGTCTGGTTACTGGTCTTTAATCTTCCTGGGAATTTCCGAGCGGTGTATTGAACGCGGCTACACGGGTTCTCTTTCTGCCATTTCTGTCGACAAAAATAATTCTCTGGACATCAATTTCATCAGTGACCATGCTTATGACGGATATGTCCTGATGCATAAAGAGGTTTTTGAGCAGGTATTCCCTTTTATCCAATCCAGTAAGCTCCCGGCTGTAGCAATTGGTCATGATGCGCAATACCCTCAGATTAGTTCTATTGATGTTGACAATCATGAAGGCGCATATCTCGCAACCCGGCATCTCATTAAACTGGGGCACAAGAAAATAGCCATCATTACCGGCGATCGAAACCGACAGGAGTCTATTGACAGGCTGGCCGGCTATAAACGCGCATTAACGGAGGCTGACATCTCTGAGTCGAAACCCTATATAATGCATGGATCTTATACCCATAGTTGTGGCATGGAGTCAACGCAAAAACTTCTTGCACTAGACGCCCCTCCCACAGCCATCTTTTGCGCGAGCGATGTGGCTGCTCAAGGCTCTCTGCTTGCTTTGCATGAAGCCGGCCTGTCTGTACCAAAAGATATGGCAATGGTTGGATTTGATGATTTGCCGGCCTCTGGATACACCATCCCTCCGCTATCAACCATACATCAACCCATTTACGAAAAAGGCGCAGAAGCGGCTAACATCATTATTGACCAGATAGAAGGGAAAACAAAGGAAGTAGTCCACATTAACCTTACAGCATCACTTGTAGTACGCGCCTCCTGCGGAGGGTAGCAGAAACACGTGTTTACCTAGAGCGTGTTGACATTCAGTCTAAAAATGTCCACACACTCTAAACTGGACTTTGCCCATTTGAAGTCCGCGAAAATGACTTAATTTACAGAGATAAAAGGGAAGGTCTTAATTAGCAGGTCCCGGAATTCACTCAGACCTGGATTAATCGGCCATGATGTGCGCAAGATATGTTGTTCAACATGATACTAAAGTACAAAACCGGGAAACGAGCTAAAACCCAATTGCAACGCGCTCTTCAACCGCCTTTCGTATCGTTGACGTTGCACTCTCCTCCCCTACGCGGTTTACAAAAGAAACCACAATCTCATCTACTTCTCTGCTACCAAAGTGTCGCTCAAGCGGAAATTCATCCAGATCTCCCGGCTCAACAAACAGATACCAGCGAGACCTTAAGCGAATACGAATGATCCACTGCAGTGCTTCATCCTGGCCTGCGGTTTTAAGAGACAACCGCTGACCAAACATCCCTTCCTCTTTTAGAACAACTGGTTGCTGTAAAATGGTTTCTGATAACCATGGCATGGGGGGGATTAACGCCGGCTTCCTATACAGTTGCCGGGTCATGCTATCGCTCAACCCCTTTATATTTTGATCGAGATAACGCATGCTAAACAAGATATTCCCGGAATTACTCTGCCCTCCCCTCGTTATCTTTATTTGATCTATCACTTCCGAGACCGGCCAGTTATGACTATCGATGCGATAAATCGCGTTGCCCGGCCAAACATATCTGCCCTGCAGATTTTGCTCTTTCCACCAGTCTAGTAATTTCTCATAACTCTGTCCTTCACTATCTACCGACCAGTATAGCTGCGGGCTGAGGTAATCGACCCATCCCCGCTGAAGCCACTGCCTTGCATCTGCATAGATTGCATCATAGGCATCTAATCCTTTAATGCCGGCCGGGTAGCCGGGTCTCCAGATACCAAATGGACTGATACCAACCTTTACCCACGGCTTGATTGATTTGACTTCCGTATATAGCCGCTCAACAAACTGGTTAATATTCGAACGCCGCCAGTCTTCGGGAAACATCCGTACGCCGGTCTCTTGTGCCAGACGCCAACTTAATGTATCTGGAAAGGAGATCAATTTGTTTTGGTCGTCTCTTGACGGGTATGGGTAGAAGTAATCATCCATATGAATTCCATCGAGATCGTACCGACGAACAACGTCGAGCATAACCCGAAGAGAATGCTCCCGCGCATCGGGCATGCCAGGGTCCATCCAGTACTGCTCGCCATATTCCACAACCAGATCCGGGCGCTGCACACTGACGTGATCATCAGAAAATTTATCGCTAAACGTTCGATGGCCGGCTCTAAAGGGATTAAACCAAGCGTGCAACTCCAGCCCTCGTTTATGCGCTTCGGTAACAGCAAATTCGAGTGGATCGTAATAAGGAGAAGGCGGCCGGCCCATCTCTCCTGTCAGATACCACGACCACGGCTCATAATCTGAGGCATACAAAGCATCAGCCGCAGGCCTTACCTGGAGAATGACTGCGTTCATGTTCATCGACACCAGGCGATCAAACAATACCAGCAGTTCTTGCTGCTGATCATACGATGGAAGCCCCGGCTGCGAGGGCCAGTCTATATTCGCTACCGTGGCGATCCATGCGCCCCTGAATTCTCGCTCAGGTTGTGGCGGAGGCCCTGCATCCTTTGCATTCCTTTCAGAATTAAACCCGACAGAACAGCCCGAAAGCCATAGAAAGGCTGCCAAAAGGAGTAAGACGGGTATATTTTTGCTGCTATAAAACAATTTTCTACTTCGCTAAGTGTTGTGCTAAAGTATTAAAATTAAAGCACTTGACCAAGAATACCAGAAACCAAATACAATTTTATACAGGTTTCTATCCTGTCCTCTGAAGCTGGGATCTTCAGGATGGAGTGGTCAATAAAGGTTTTACATGATGATCAGAAACTAACCACCTCGCCTGCCGGCACTCCTCCTTGAAAAGGAGGAGAATCTGATTGGTTAGCATTCCCTTGATTTTTCTGAAGCCCCAAAAACCCTAAACATTGAACCCTAAACCCGCAACAGTCACAGATAGTGCGAAGCACATCTGTGACTTAATACATCTCGTATTTCACCAGCCGGCCGTCAAGCGCGCCGTTTACCAGCGGTTTTTTCCATGTTGGACGCAGCCCAACTTTCTTGATCCACTCTCTGTTACCAAAATAGATGTACGCATTTGTCCCCGTACATTTTTGCTTTAAGAAATCTCCAATCGACTTGTAGAATTCGGCCATCATCTCTGAATCGCCCATCCTAATGCCATAAGGTGGATTGGTCACAATGGTGTATCCTTCAAAATTATCCAGCGCGCGGAAGTCTGAAACGCCAAATTTGATATGCTCTCCGTGTACAAGCTGCTTTGCATTCTCCTTGGCCATTTCAATGGAAGGCCGATCCCGGTCACTGCCGGCAATCAAGCCTTCAGGCACTTCCCTGATCAATGCATCTATTTCTGCGCGTACTTCCTGCCAAAGCGATGCATCGTAATCTGGCATTCTTTCAAACCCGAAATGTTTGCGCAAATAGCCGGCAGGAATGTTTGCATAATGCATCAGGCCTTCAAATAACAAGGTCCCTGATCCACAAAAAGGGTCGTAGAGTTTTGTACTCCCATCCCACTCTGAATATTTAATAATGGCCGCTCCGACCGTTTCCTGGATCGGCGCTTTATTGGAATCTACTCGATATCCCCTGCGATGCAACGAACCGCCAGATGTATCCAGACTGATGGTCGCATGATTGTCTTCTATGTGCAGATTGATCCATAAGTCTGGATTACGGGTATCGATGTTGGGGCGCTCACCGGTATGCTCTCTGAACTGATCAACGATCGCGTCTTTCAACCGCAATGCGGCGAATTTTGAATGGCTAATGTTGCTATTGGATACATTTGCAAAAACAGCAAACGTATCTTCATTGCCCATAAAATCCGTCCACTGCATGCTTTGGGCGGTTTTATATAGATATTTGTCTGAATGACAATCAAACTCAAGGAGCGGCGCCAGAATGCGCGTGGCCAAACGCGATTGATAATTCACCCGATACAGTGTTGCCTTATCTGCATTGAAATAAGCGCCCCGATACGATTCGCTGATATTCTTCGCCCCTAGCGAAGCCAACTCCTCAGCCCCCGCCGGCTCTAGTCCTCCTGCAATCTGGGCAAAATAGCGATTCGCTTGCTGATATTGATACACGTTGTTTTTATCTGGTGGCTGATTTCTGAGCGTGTATTTCAGTAGATACATGCATTTCGCACACTCAAACGCATGAGGACAGCAGTTGTCCCTTATCAATTAGCGGTATTGATAGTGAATATGCTCATTCTTCCGAGGACCTTTGATATTCCAATGAAGATCAAACCCATCGGTTTGAATATCCAGCCGGCCAGTATATGTATCCTCTACACAGATATGCGGTTCAACGGAGACCAGTTGATTGTCTATTTGCCCCATGCCAAGATCAAATAAAAACACGGGACGACTCACACCAAAACGAAGGTGCTCCAGACTTATTACAGCCTCTTCTTGTTTGTAAGTCCAACGAAATATGTTTCGGAACACCAATTGTTTGCCTTCAGACGTATTCCAGGCACCGTTTTCCTTAAACGTGATGATCTTTTGCTGCCGATCAACCTGAACAAAACCATCACCTGTACCATTCCAGCCAGATTTACTACTCAGAGATCCTGATTCAGACTTGAAATGAAGATGTGTTATTTCGTTTAATCGATGCCATACTAAATGAAGAACATTCATATCTGATGGAAAAAAATACCAAAGTTTGATTTAGCAATTGTGCAGTATTGAAAAGAATCCTGAAAGTAATATAAAAACTATACTTTTTTCATTTCAAAACGATATTAATAGTGAAGATCCGTAAAAGTCATTGCGTAAATCTGACTCTTATTGCGAAGGATCCACTTCTAAAAGTTGAGTTCCAGCACAGAATACAATGATCCACGACCCTAAAGACCCTTTTGTCAAGAAGCTGATAAAAGGCATAAAGCCGCTTCCGGCTATTGCAGACCGCGTGTTATATCTAGCCAGACAGAACCCGGCAGATTTCAGAGAAATTGCCAGGCTTATAGAAACGGACAGCCTTCTGAGTACAATGGTCATCCGTATGGCAAATTCGCCGATGTACGGCTTGCGGCGGAGTGAGGCCAGAACATTGAATCGGGCCATCGTTGTGCTCGGCCAACAACATATTCTTGATACCGTAGGTCTCTATATAACGAGACACATGCGATCGCTGACGAACCCATCATGGCCCAGAGGTGACGTATCCTTCTGGAGACACAATATTGGTGTTGCTGTAGCTGCAAGAATGCTGGCCACGCGAATGGGCTCTTCTCATGGACAGCTCTGCTTTATTGCCGGCTTAATCCACGACATCGGTAAAATATGTCTACATACATATGATCCTGTTGCTTATAATGAAGTGATTGCGTCTACCGAAGATCCGGAAAGGCCCTTATACTATGCTGAACTTGAAGCTTTTGGCATATCACATGGAGCTCTCTCTGGCGTCATTTGTAAAGAATGGCATTTGCCTATCAACTGCGTTAATGCTGTAGCATATCACCATAATGAAGCAGACTTCATCACGGTTTCTGTAGCAAATATTATCCGAAGCGCCAATCTTTTGGTCAAGATTTGTGGCATTGGAGACAGTGGAAATCCCTACGGTATATGTGCCACAAAATTATTACTGCCGAACCCTAAATTTGTCCAGGAGGATATTTATAAAATACTGGATGAACTACCAATTATAGTGGATGAATTAGCGTCTTCGTTATTGGGAGAGTCTGCTGAGGACTTACGGCATGCTGACCCCAATATGCCTCAAATACCCATCCATGTTCATACCAGAAGAGAATCCGATCGATTGTTACTACGATACTTGCTGTATTCTATGGGGTACAATCACGGAAATGATATAGGCAACAAGAGTATCGTTATCATGGATTATATGCCGGCTGTGCAAGACCCGTCAGAAACAATTATTGACTTTAATGAGTGGCGCTCGACACAAGTCTACAATCCGCAGGAGGAATTAAACATTACATCCCTGCGTAAATGGTTACAGAATAAGATCATTCAAATCGAATCGCTACAGTTCGCGTAGCGTCCGGTCAATTAAGCCAGCTTGCGTGCATTCCCCTTTGTTATATGCACGAAATGAAGTACCTGTTATTTACTGATCGCCTAGGGCGTGTGGACAATTAACTTGCAAAATGCATTTCGCGTCCTTTTTGCCCATATCTGCGTTCCTTTTTGCGCCCGATGCGCTGCATCGAACTCAAAAAGTGCCTTGATCTGAACAAAAATGCCATCGAATGCTCTTTTCCCTGCTAATTGTCCACACACCCTAAAACTAATTAGCTTTTCAATTAAAACAGAAGCATTTTGTGTTTTAATACCATGTTGAGCAGAAAATGTGCGCGGGATATCCCACGCACATTTTAGTCCATGTTCTATGC
>JBGCEN010000450.1:0-5740 GCA_045106435.1 Rhodothermales bacterium | reverse complement strand
ATTTCCTGAAGCGTTGTAACTGGTTTGGGTTGTTGCGCTTGCTGTGACACTGCCACTTAAGCCAAGGTCCTGATTTTGTTTAAGGACGAGGTTCAGAATGCCGGCCATTCCATCGGGCTCATACTTGGCAGAAGGATTTGGAATCACCTCTACACGTTCGAGTACATCTGAAGGGAGGCCCTGCAGATAGGAAACGAGTGCTTCGCCTGTCATGGGAGACGGTCTGCCGTTGATCAATATGGCTACATTCTGGCTGCCTCTGAGACTGATATTGCCCTCGATGTCTACTTCAACAGAGGGAATGTTTTCGAGTACATCGGTTGCTGATCCGCCGGCGCTTACCAGCTGATCTTTGGTGTTGTAAACGGTTCGGTCAATACCAACTTCAATAAACTCTCTGTCGGCTGCAACTTCCACTTCATCCATAAGCTGTGTGTCTGAAAGTAGCTGGATGTCATCCAATGCAGCACGTAATGCGCCAGGTTTAATTTCTATACCCGGAATAATCTTCGTGATATATCCAACATAGCTGATGTGTGTAGAATACGATCCAGGTTTTAGGCCTTTTATACTAAAAGATCCATCGTTTTGCGTGATTGTGCCTGTGACAAGAGTTGAATCACTTGCCAGCCAGATGGCTACTGTGGCAGAAGGGATGGGCTCGTTCAGGTCTTTGTCGAACACGCGTCCGCTGATCTCGCCCTGACTACTGCCTGGGCGGTTTTGGGCGTGCGCCGGCAGGACCAGCGTTAATATTAAGAGGGGTAGTAGAAAGAAGCCTTTGGTAGTAAACATGCCGTATTGATCGAAAAGGAATTGGTGTTTTTGAAAAGAAGGACCCTAAATGTTTTACCATCCGAACGATCCCGTTTTCCTCTGTTTCGATTTAAACGGACTAAAGTTCAGTAGAAATCCAGCATTTTACATCCTCTTAGCATCACTTTACATTGTTCACTTAATTGTAAATGTTTTCCATGCAATGATGTGCTAACATTTAACAAATGAAAGCCAAACGGCGCTTCAGCCTTTCCTTTAATGTGGAAGGGGATGTGCTAAAGTCACGCCGTGATTTTCACGTAGCTGCAAAAGAGGCTGGTTAATATCAAGCAGCTTGAACGGCTGTCACACCAATTTCAACGGAGTTTGGGTCTAGATCGAGATCTGTATCTTGCAACGTTTGACGGTTTTTGGAATGCCGGCCCCAATTCACATGTTACAGATGATGAGTAAAAAGATGAAACGTATACCTGTTCTGTTAAGCGTCACTGGATTCTGTTTTATGCTGATGGGTACCGGTTGTACTCGCTCACAGTTGGGTACATTTGAGGGACACAGTGATATAGGCACAGTCGCTGCAGTGGGCACAATCGATTACAACCCTGATGAGGATAGTTATCATGTTGGCGGCGGTGGCGAAAACATGTGGTATGAGTATGACGATTTCCACTTCGTCTGGAAGAAAATGTCGGGCGATTTTTCCATTGCGTCTGATATAGAAATTCTCGGCGATGGCGGGCATCCCCATCGAAAAGCTTTTTTGATGATTCGTCAGAATCTGGATACAGATTCGCCGTATGCAGATGCCGTTATACATGGCAAAGGCATGGCCTCATTGCAGTATCGGGAAACCGCGGGTGATGCATCGCACGAAGTTCAGTCGAATGTACACGCGCCTCGTCGTTTGAGTTTGCATAAAGAAGGGGACTACGTGTACATGAAAGTGGCGAATGAAGGAGAAGAACTCCGTTCATCGGGGGGGATGTTCAGGATCAAGTTTCAGGATCCTTTTTATGTGGGGATCGGGGTTTGTGCACACGACAGCACCCGTTTTGAGGAGGCCGTGTTTACCAATTTGGAAATCACGACCGGTGCTCCAGAGATGGTTGAACTGGCAGAAGGTGAAGAACCAGCCGTTGAAAGTACGTTGGAACGCATTGCCATTGGCTCCACGGATCGTACGGTAATATACCACACCCGTGGGCGCATAGAAGCACCCAATTGGACGGGAGATGGCGAGTATCTGATTTACAACAGCAACGGTTTGCTCTACAAAATACCTGTAGCAGGTGGTATTCCTGAACAAATAGATACCGGCTTTGCCACGGCACTCAACAATGACCACGGCATTTCTCCAGATGGTTCACAGCTTGTTGTTAGCGACAATTCAGGAGATGGTCTATCGAAAATTTACGTATTGCCGGCAGAAGGCGGCACCCCACGGCCGGTCATGACGGACGGGCCGGCCTACTGGCATGGATGGTCTCCAGATGGTCAGACGCTTGCTTACGTAGCGAGAAGGAATGATGATTTTGACATCTACACCATCCCTGTAAGCGGGGGTGAAGAAGTTCGCTTGACCACTGCACCTGGACTGGATGATGGACCAGATTATTCGCCAGATGGCAAATACATCTACTTCAATTCAGTTCGGACGGGTACCATGCAACTGTACCGGATGCGGGCAGATGGAAGTGAACAAGAGCAGATGACGACAGACGAATACAACGACTGGTTTCCTCATCCGTCACCCGATGGGAAATGGCTTGTTTTTATATCTTTTGAACCAGAAGTTGAAGGTCATCCGCGAAATAAAGATGTCATGCTGCGCATGATGCCGGCGGAAGGAGGTGAAATTAAAGTATTGGCCAAGTTATTCGGCGGTCAGGGCACGATCAACGTGCCTTCGTGGTCGCCTGATAGCGAGCACGTGGCTTTTGTTAGTTATAGATTAGTAAATCCTTAACTTGGGTATGGTACGCTCTAATTTGCAAAACACGCGCTTCTGAAAATCTATATACACAGGTAATTTTATGGCTACCTATCATTTGAAAATCAATGGCGCCTCCCAAACCGTGGAGGTTGAGGCGGATACTCCGCTCTTGTGGGTATTGCGTGAGCGGCTTGGGCTCATGGGGACGAAGTACGGGTGCGGTATCGCACAATGTGGTGCCTGTACCATACACGTGGATGGTGCTGCAGTCAGATCGTGCGTTGTGCCCGTAAGCGCCGTTGCAGATAAATCTGTAACAACCATCGAAGGTTTGTCTGAAGATCAATCCCATCCGTTGCAAAAAGCATGGATTACCGAGCAGGTGCCCCAGTGCGGGTACTGCCAGTCTGGCCAAATCATGCAAGCAGCAACCTTGCTTGAGCAGAATGCTGCGCCCACGCGGGAAGAAATCGTTCGCCATATGGATGGTAATATCTGTCGTTGTGGCACCTACAACCGAATCATCAGCGCCATTGAACTGGCTGCAAAAGAGGGATAAGCCATGAAAATGCAACAAGAAAAAGAGCCCTCACAAGTCACAGAACCATCAGCCGTATTCACACGCAGGAATTTCCTCAAAACAGCCGGCTCCGGGTTAACGTTTGCGGTTGCCCTGGGAGCAAGTGGAGCGTCACTGAAGTTGCTGGATGCATCTGCGCTTGCCGAAAAAATGGTCGGCCCATGGGTTAAAATAAGCACGGATGGAAGCATCCTGATTTTAAACCCTGCAGCGGAAATGGGACAGGGATCCATGACTGCCTTACCCCTGATTATCGCGGAAGAAATGGACGCGGATTGGTCGAAGGTGAAAATTGAACATTCTCCCGTAGAGCCAGAAACATACGGAAGAAGCTGGAGCCCCGGTGGATCAAAAAACATGATGACGGTGGGCAGTCAGGCTGTGCGTGGGTATTTTACGAATTTGCGAAAGGCCGGCGCACAAATCCGGCAGGTCTTGCTACAAAGTGCTGCCCAGCACTGGGGTCTTCCTGTTGGTGAGTTAACAACAGCGCCAGGTATGGTTGTTCATAAAGCGAGTGGGAAGAAAATCTCCTATGGAGAAATAGCAGCCATTGCGGTTGTGCCAGACGAACTCCCCGAAGCGTCATTAAAATCACCCGCTGAATTTCGCTTGATTGGCACATCGATGCCGCGCCACGATATTCCTGCCAAAACAGATGGCACTGCATTGTTTGCAATGGATGTAAGGGTGCCGGATATGGCCTATGCCATGATCACGCGTTCTCCTGTACACGATGGCCGGCAGGAGTCTTACAACAAATCAGAAATTGAGTCCATGCCCGGCGTCATTACTACGATCCCTTTGGGCTATGGCGTGGGTATTCTGGGTGAGTCCATCGAGGCGGTATTAAAGGCCCGCAAGCAATTGCAAGTCGTCTGGTCGGCAGCTGCAGCAACAGGACTGGATAGCGAGGAAAAGCTTGCATCCTACGCCGGCGTGGCCAGCGGTGACCGTGTTGAAGCGAGATCTATAGTGGATCAAGGGGATGCGCTGGCGGCCATGGAAACCGCTACAAAACGATATACAGCCGATTTTTATAGCGACCACGTGTATCACGCGCAAATGGAGCCACTTTGCGCGGTTGCAGATGTAGATACAGCAAGCAAAAGCGCTGAAGTGTGGGTTGGTACGCAAAATACAGCCGGCGCCCGCCAGTCTGTAGCTGATGCGTTAGGCATCGATTTTAGTCAGGTGCATCTACATCCTTGTTATCTCGGTGGCGGGTTTGGTCGCAGGTCAACGTCAGATTACCTCGTCGAGGCGGTGCTTTTGTCGAAGGAGGCAAAACAGCCTGTGAAGCTGATGTGGACGCGTGAGGATGATCTGCAATATGGCATGTACAGGCCGATGAATTTGCAGCGTCTCATGGCCGGCGTTGATGACAAAGGCATGATTACTTCGTGGACGCATTGCGTGGTGGGAGATGGCGGTGGATTGCTAATCTCAGGCATCCGCAATGAGTTTTATGATTTTCCCAATCAGTCCATTGAACTGTGTTCTGTAGGCACCGGCGTTCGGTTGAAGCACTGGCGTGCCGTTGGACATGGGTTTAACAAGTTTGCCATAGAGGCTTTTATTGATGAAGTGGCTGCTGACTGGGATATCGATCCGTATGAATACCGACGCCGGCTGATGCATAAATCGCCACGTGCAATTGCTGTCCTCGATGCTGCTGCAAAAATGTGTAATTGGCAGGCGCCGGCGCCTGAAGGCCACGCCCGAGGCATAGCCTTTGGCGAGCGAAGCGGTGCACTGGCTGTTGGTATTGCCGAATTATCTGTTGATCGCAACAGCGGTAAAATCCGTATCCACCGATTCTGGTGCGCCGTGGATGGTGGCATCATCGTTCAGCCGGATAGCGCGCATGCGCAAATAGAAGGCGGCCTGGTCACTGGATTGAGCAGTGTTTTATACGAACGCGTCACGCTTAAAGATGGCAAGGTCCAGCAATCCAATTTTCACGACTATCCGGTATTTCGTATGTCGGATATGCCTGAAGTAGAAATAGAATTTATTCCATCGGATGAGAAGCCGGAAGGCATGGGCGAAGCAAGTACGCCGCTGGCTGCTGCCGCTGTTGCCAATGCGTTTGCACGGTTAACCGGTAAGCGACTCTATCACCTTCCATTTACGCCGGATCGCGTTAAAGAAGTGCTTAATGGGTGATTTTAGTGGTTAGTTATTGGTGGTTAGTGTGTGATGTAACAATATGAGTGATAATTATACCTGAAAGTCACTCAAAACCCCTAAATATGTCATCCTGATCGGATGTCGACGATTTTCGTCGACGCAGGAAGGATCTTCGTGAAATGCCACGTTCAGGTTACTGGAGCGTTTCACTTCGCGAAGATCCTTCATTTCGATTCGATTAATCGAATCTCCGATCAGGATGACACGAAATAAGGTTTTTGCTATGGTAAGCGTGGCATTTTCTCAATGAAATTGCT